>JAEZBH010000258.1 GCA_023427285.1 Pseudomonadota bacterium | reverse complement strand
GCCCTCATGCAGGCACTGGACCAGATTGTTTCGGTCAGTACCAGCCACTTTAAGGCGCTCAACAGCGGGCAGCTGAGCTTCTTTGGCACGTTCGCCGAAGCGGTGGATGAGATTGTGCTGCCTTTTGCCGCCTCGCTGGATAAACGCGAGCAGCTGGAATGGGAACGCGATCTGCTCGGCCTGTACGTATCGGATCACCCGCTTGCCCCATTCATGAAAGCCCTGCGCCGCAAAACCACTCACATGTCGGGCGAGTTGAAAGAGGTGCGCGACAAGGAAAAGGTGGTTGTGGCGGGCATGGTAACCAAGATGCGCTCGCATTCCACCAAAGACGGCAAGCCGATGGGCTTCTGCACGCTCGAAGACCTGCAGGGGCCGTTAGAGCTGGTGCTCTTCCCGCGCACGTGGGACAAATTTGGCCGCCTGCTCGCACCGGATAAGGTGCTGATTGCCGAGGGGAAAATCGACTCTGGCGGCGGCGACCCCAAACTGCTGGTAGATAAGCTAGAAGAACTGGATCTGGAAGAAGCGATGGCAATGCCCGATCCAGTCGGTATCGACATGAGCGCCTACCTGCCGCCCGCGGTTCTCGCCGTGTACGGCGAGAGCGGGTACACTCCCCCAGCACCAGATGACGATGTGGAACCCGCCTGGGATGAGCCGTGGGAGCCGCCCGTGATCGTATCCACGGTAAAGGCTGCGGCAGGCACACCTGCGCCCGCAGCAACAGCGCCAGTGAACCAGGAACCCGTTCCTGCGCCAAAGCCCATTCCCGCTCCGGTGATGGACGATGACGGTGTGCCCCCGGAACCCGACGACTGGCACCTGTTCGAGCCGCCTGCCGACATTGACTTTACGCCAGTACCCCCACGCCGCACGGCTGGTGAAAAGAGCCCGGGGACCGCGCAAGTTTACACGGCCCCCGCGAACCCAACCCCCGCCTACGAAGAGCCTGTACGCCCGCCGGAAGCTCCCCGCCGCACCCCTGTAGTAGAGAGCGGAAGCATCCCCGCAGGGCGCGTACCAGAGGCTGTTGCCCCGGCCTTCCTCTCGATGCCCTTCTACGTGCCTCCGGCAAGCAAGTTCGTCGAATCGCCGGAGGAGGAAGAGAACGCGCCGCGCCGCCTGACGGTCATCTTGAAGCCGACCGATAACAAGGAAAAAGACTTGCGCCGGTTGAAGCGCGTCCACGGCACGCTGATCCGCTACCCTGGCAAGGATAAATTTGCCCTGCTGGTATTTGAGCAGGGGCGGCGCTTCACGCTCGAGTTCCCCAACGACACGACCGGCATCTGCACTGAGCTCATCCGCGAGCTGATCGAGCTGGTTGGTGAGGGAAACGTCAGCGTCGAGACCATCAAAATCCAATAACCGGCATCCGTTCCACCGGAGAGCCGCCTGGTGCAGCGATACAGCCACACTTTTATGAAACTGTAAAGTGTATCTACGCGCGCGGCCTGTCGATTTCGCACGCGTAATGATACAATGTACGCCATTAAGTCCATTAGAGGTGACGGAATTATGTTGAAATCATCCATCCGCACGATTGGTGTGATGACCTCCGGGGGCGATGCTCCTGGGATGAATCCGGGGATCCGGTCTGTCGTTCGCGCAGCGCTTGGCGCAGGGCTGCGTGTTATGGGCATTGAAAACGGGTACGAGGGTATGCTGCACGGCACCTTCCGGCCATTAGGCGCACGCGATGTGGGCGGAATCCTCCAGCGCGGTGGCACGATCCTGCAAACCGCCCGCAGCATGGAGTTCAAAACGCCGCAGGGCCAGCGTCAGGCTGTTCGCCAGCTCAACAATGCCGAGATCGACGCCGTCATCATTCTGGGCGGCGATGGCTCGCTGACCGGCGGTCACCTGCTCAACCAACAGGGCATCCCGGTCGTTGGCATCCCTGCCAGCATCGACAACGATATCTACGGCACCGATATGTGCATCGGTGTAGATACCGCGCTGAACACCATCGTCGACGCGATCGACAAGCTGCGCGATACCGCTTCTTCGCATAACCGCGCTTTCATCGTTGAAGTAATGGGCCGCAACCATGGCTACCTGGCAATCCAGGCAGGCATTGTCACCGGAGCGGAAATGGTGCTGGTGCCTGAATATGAAACGCCCTTCGAAGACATCACCCAGGCCATCGATGACGCGTATAAGCGCGGCAAATCACACGCCATTATGGTGATCGCGGAAGGGTACGCCACCCCGGTAGCCGAAGTGGCGGCAAAGATCGAAGAGCTGAACCTGGGCTTTACCACACGCGTCACTGTTCTGGGGCACATCCAGCGCGGCGGCAGGCCCACCGCCTACGACCGCTTCCTGGCAACCCGCTTTGGCGTAAAGGCTGTGGAATTTATGCTCTCCGGCCAGACCGGGGTGATGACCGGCCTGAATGGGCGTGACATTGAACCGATCCCGCTCGCCACGGTGATCTCCAAGAAGAAGGGCCTCAGCCAGGAATACTATCAAATGGCCCGCCTGCTGGCGCGGTAGCACACCCTTGAAACAGTTGAGGGGGTTCGCGGCGTTACTGCGCTTCGAGCCCCCTCGATTTCATCAACACCGGGATGCCATGAAATATTTCCTTACAAACACCCTGCCCCGCTGGAAAATTCCGCTGTTCTACCTGGGGCTGCTCATCCTCAACTACGGCATATACCTTCCGTGGTGGGGCCTGTATGGAGATGACTGGCAGTATCTGTATTCCTATCACCTGGCCGGCGCAGGTGGCTACCCGGCATTTGTTGCCCCCGACCGCCCGTTTTCTGCCTGGGTCTACATGCTGTTCACGCCCTTGCTGGGTGAGAGCCCCCTGGCCTATCACCTGCTGATGCTTGTGCTGCGCGGGTCTGCGGCGCTGCTGCTGTGGAAGTTAATCAAGAACTTGTGGCCCGCGCACGAAGAACCCGCCTTTTGGGCCGGAGCTGTTCTGATCATCTACCCTGGTTTCCGGCAGCAGCCGCTCCCATTGGAGTTTATCCTCCACTTCTCCATCCTCAACCTTACGCTCCTTTCGCTGTACTGTATGCTGCGGGCAGTGGATGCACAAAGTGGCGCATGGAAATGGACAGCTGCCGCTATTGTCTCCGCGTTTGGCATTTTTTCGGTTGAATATTTCGTGGGTTTGGAGATCATCCGCCCACTGCTGCTGTGGATTAAGCTGAAAGAGCGCATTCCCAGCTGGCGCGGGCGGCTGCGCCCTGTTCTGCTGCGCTGGCTGCCCTATCTGGCTGTTTTCGCATTTTTTGTGTTCTGGCGGGTGTTTATCTTTCAATTCCAGCATTACCGGCCTTCTCAAGAGGGCCTGGCAAGCCCGTTGCGATTTCTGGCAATCACCGGATGGCGAGCGCTGGACAGCTTATGGCTGGCGCTGGCAAAAAGCTGGTCCATACAGATCAACCTGGACGAAGGACTACCGGCTGCCTTTGCGCAAGTTGGTGCGCTTGCCGTGAGCGTCGTACTGGTCTATCTGGTTCTCCGGCGCATCTCTGTGCAAAGCCCAGCCGATCAAGCAACAGCCGGGCAGAGCATGGCTGATATGGCGCTGGTTGGCGCCGCGGCCCTGGTGCTGGCAGGCCCGCTGTACTGGATCCTCAACATCCCCATCCAGCAAACCTTCCCCTGGGAACGTCCGCTGCTTTCATTCATCCCGGGTGCGGCCATTCTGCTGGGCGGGTTGGTAGCGCGCTTGTTTGTTCCCAGATACCGCAGCTTGATCCTGGCTGTGCTGTGCGCACTGGCCATGCTCGCCAATTTTCAGAATGCGCGCACGTTCATCAGCGAATGGCATGCGATGCGGTCGTACGTGGACCAGCTGACGCGGCGCATTCCACAGGTAGAATCGGGGACCATGCTGATGACCCAGAACCTGCCCTTCCGGTATTATGGTGAAAACACGTTCTTCCCGCTTTTAAACTGGGTCTACCAGCCGGAAAACCGGACACCGCAAATGCGTTTGCGCATATTCGACCTTTCAATCCGCCAGGATGATTTGGTTCAACAGCTTGAAAACGGCCAAACCATCCCGCAGAACTATCGCTCTTTCCGCTTTGAATCAGACCGGGAGCACGTAATCGCAATCCTTTATCAGCCGCCTGCCTGCCT
>JAEZBH010000211.1 GCA_023427285.1 Pseudomonadota bacterium | reverse complement strand
GTGTGCGCCGCACGGCGATCCGAGCTTCACCGGTGGGATCGTATCCGTAGACATAGTGCCAGCCCCATGCCTGCATGCCCCTGTGCCGCAGCGCCTCGACCACCGGGCCAACCCGGTCAAATTTTGTTTGCGGATCGAGGTTGTACGCATACGTGCCGTCTGCGATCTTGATCAGTACATGCGTCATCCCGGCGTTTTGGGCCGCGGCGGCAATCGCCTCGGGGTCGCCGTGCTCGCAGTCCGCGATTTTCCAGATAAAAAAGCCCTTGCCTTGCAGCGTCATAGAGTCCCCTGGCTTTGCTGTTTGTATGTTGTCGTATCGGTGATCCACCGATACGACAACATACGAATCTAGTATTTCCAGTCGGACGTCAGCGTGATTACTCTGGCTTTGGCGCGGTTCCTTCCAGCCCAAGCTGGGGCGCGATGGCGCGCAGTGCCAGGATCACGTTGTCGGTATGCTCCCAAAGCTCCATCCCAAACTCCTCCGTCGCCCGGCTGATCTCATCCCGATTGGCGCCAGCGGCAAAGGCCTTGTCCTTCCACTTCTTCTTCACCGAAGACGAGGTCAGGTCATACAGCGAGCGCGAGGGACGCACGTAGGCAACCGCGGTCACCAGCCCGGTGATTTCGTCACAGGCGTAGAGGGCCTTTTGCATGGTCGTCTCGCGCGGGATGCCGGTATGGTCCGCGTGGCTGAGAATGGCGCGGATGATTTCCTCGGGCACGCCGCGCTCGCGCAGGATCGGCGCGCCAGCCTGGGGATGTTCTTCCAGCGTCGGGTGGATTTCCCAGTCAAAATCGTGCAGCAGACCCGTGAGACCCCAAAGTTCTTCGTCTTCGCCCAGCCTGCGGGCGTAAAAGCGCATGGCGGCTTCGACCGACAGCATATGGTTGATCAGGTTGGGGCTTTTTACAAACTCCTGCACGATCGAAAGGGCTTGAGAGCGTTCCATTCGTCCTCCGTGGATAAGCGACTACAGATGCAAGGTTAATGCCAGGCTGTTAAGGCGTGTATGTCTGCGGCGTAGCGCTGGCGTTTTGGAAGATCGGCTCGGGCTTGCCCAGCACTGGCAGCGGGCGGGTGACAAATACTTCCCAAAGCGCCACGCTGGTGGCAGCCACCTCACGCACCGTCCAATAGTAGAGCGAGCGGCGACCGTAGCGGCGCACGTCCGAAGCGACGCCCGCAGATTCGACCCCCAGGTTGCTGCACGTGAACACCGCGCGCGGCATGTGGAAGGTCTGCGTGACCAGCACGGCCTCGCGTACGCCAAAGATGTGCCGGGCGCGGTAGCAGGTATCATAGGTGCGCCGCCCGGCAAAATCGAGTACGATATCCTCTGCGGGTACGCCCAGCTCGATGGCATACTCCTGCATGGCGGCGGGCTCGTTGTATTCGACAAAGCGGTTGTCGCCGCTCATCAGCAGCTTTTCCACTTTGCCTGCATCATAGAGCGCAGCGGCAGTTTCTACCCGGTCACGCAGCACTGCGGAAGGGTTGCCCGAGCGCGTAAGCCCAGCGCCGAACACAATCGCAACAGGCTGCTCGGGGACGGTCTCGATGGTGAACAGCCGTGGGCCGGTTGTCTGGTCGGCGATCCAGCGCGGTAGGCCGAAAAAGATCAACACCCCGGCGGTTACGATGAGAAAGGCGCGGAATAGAAAGCGAAGTGTCTTTCGGAACATGGAGATTATTGTACCAAAACTGAAACGAGTGTACGCAATTCGGTTGCTGTGGTAGTGGGTGTTGCGCACCCCACTACCACAGCAACCGAATTGCGTACACTTCCGAACGCGCTTACCTTGTAAAAATCGAGAAACACAGGCACAATCAATCAATGGAAGATATTGCATTTCTCACTGCACAGGTTGGAGTTGTAAGGGTACGCCGATGAAATCTCGACGAAAGTCACCCGTCACCACAATTGCTACCGAACCGCATCACTGCTCGATCGACCTGCGGCTGAAGATCCTCGGTAGGCTGCCGTTTTTTGCCGGTCTTTCCCAGGCAGCGCTGGAGGAGGTCAATAAGCGATTTGTCGAGGTGGGATACCTGCCCGGTGATACCGTGTACAGCGCGGGGGATGAAGCAGAACGCCTGTTTGTGGTCGCGGAGGGCAAGATAAAGCTGCTCCAGCATGGCGAGGGCGGCAAAAATGTTCTGCTGGATATTCTGACCACTGGAGAGTTTTTCGGCAACGTCGCAACGCTGGGCGCAGCATCGTACTCGGACAGCGCCCAGATTCAAACACCGTCGTGCGTGCTCAGCATCCGTTCGGATGATTTCCGCGCGGTGCTCGACCAGCACCCCCAGCTGGCTTTGAAGGCGCTGGAGATCATGGCGGAGCGGCTGAACGCGGCCAACCGGCGGGTGCTGCAGCTCAGCTCCATGCCGGTCGACCGCCGGATCGCGTTTACCCTGCTCCGATTGGGTGACAAGCTGGGCCGAGAACAGGATATGGGCCTGCTGATCGATGTGCCGCTTTCGCGCGATGAGCTGGCGGAGATGACCGGCGCCACCCCCGAAACCGTCAGCCGGGTGTTGAGCCAGCTTCAGTCCGGCGGTATCATCACCAGCGGGCGGCAGTGGATCGCAATCACCGGCCGGGAGCGGCTGGCAGAGCTGGCTGGCCCAGAAGCCGAGTAGCGGCGTATTTGCGCTAGATCAAAGA
>JAEZBH010000149.1 GCA_023427285.1 Pseudomonadota bacterium | reverse complement strand
ATGGTCGGCACCGACAGGCCAAGGCCCGCCAGATATTGCCCCACGGCCACGAACGGCTCCACCAGTTCCAGCCCCGGCGGTGCGATCATCAGCACCGCGCTCTGACCCTCCAGATGCAGGCGCATGTAGCGGCGGTGGGAGGCATCGCCCGCCAGCGGCAGGGCATTGGCCGCGCCCCAACCGTGGGCGTTGAGGAACGTGGTAATTTCGCTCGGCAGGGACATGAGGCTTACTCGGCAGACTGGAACGATTGAAACAGGCGGCGTACCCGCTCTTCCCAAGCGGGCGGGACGTCGGCTGTCAAGACACGCCCCTCGCCGTTCGTCGCAGGGGCAAGGGAGAGCCAGAGGCGATCAGCGGGCATGTAGGGCCCCATGCGCTCCGGCCATTCAATGAGGGAGAGGGCGGTGTCGAACGCTTCCTCCAGCCCCAGCTCCACCGTTTCCTCCGGCTCATCAAGGCGATAGAGGTCCACGTGCCACACCGGCAGGCGCAGCGGCGGAGAGTCGTAGGTCACAACGATGGTGAAGGTCGGGCTCGGCGCTTCCTCGGCAAGGCCAAGGTGAGACAAAATCGCCCGCGCCAATGTGGTCTTGCCCGCGCCCAGATCGCCGGAGAGCGCAAGGATGTCGCCCGTGCGCACTTCCTGGGCGATGGCGGCCCCCAGTTTGTCAACGGCGGCAAGGTCGGCAAGGTGAAGGCTGTAGGCGGTCATGGCAGGGTGGTGTCCAGTCGGGTGGCTGCCGGAGGGAGTGTGTTCTTCCGGCGGAAAACAGGTGGCGATATTCAGGGCCTCCGGGCGCTGGCGCAAGGCTCATTCCATCCGCATCAGTCAGCCGCGGGCGGCGGCTCGACCGGGGCCTTGCGCGCCAGATGCACCACGACGCGGGTGCCTTCGTCATCGGAGAACAGCTCAACCTTGCCGCCGTGCATCGCGACGAACCGGCGCACCAGCGAAAGGCCAAGGCCAACGCCCGGCGTGCTGTCCATGTCGCTGTCGCTGCGGCGGAAGCGCTCGGTCGCGCTGATGCCGACGACCTTGGTGCCGGTGCCGGTGTCTGCCACTTCCAGCGTGAGGCCGGTGTCATCGCCCCACGCCCTGACCGCGACCTTGCCGCCCGGCGGGGTGAAGCGGATCGAGTTGGACAGCAGATTGTAAAGCACTTGCTTCAGGCGGCGTTCGTCGCCTTCCACCACGCCGACGGAGGGCTCGACCACCTGCGAGAGCTGTAGCGTGCGGGCGCGGGCCTGCTCTTCCACCATTTGCACCACGGCGGAGATCATCGGCTCGATGGGCACCGGGGCAATGTCCAGCACCAGGGCGCCCGCCTCGATGACGGCAAGGTCGAGCATGTCGTTGATGAGCACCATCAGCCGGTTCGACGAGGTGAGGATGGAGTGGACGTAATCCGTCTGGCGTTCGTTGAGCACGCCGAAGTAGCCCTGATCCAGCATCTCGGCAAAACCGATGATCGAGGTGAGCGGCGTGCGCAGTTCATAGGACACGTTGGCCACGAACTGGGACTTGAGCCGGTCTGCGGCCTCCAGCGCCTCGTTGCGCTCGCGCAGGGCCTTTTCCATGGTGGCCGAGGCGGTCACGTCGATGAACGTGATCAGCGCGTTGCCGTCCGGCAGCGGCACCGCGGCGTAATCGATGACCTGGCTGTCAATGAGACGGAAGCGGCCGTTGGACGCGTTGCGCTCTTCGGTTGCCCGCAGCACGCCGTCGCGCAGCAGTTGCGCCTGCGCGGATTGGTCGAGGCGGGTTGCCACATGGGCGGCCAGCCGGTCCACGTGCGGCTGCTCGGAGAGCAGGTCGGGCGGGCACTGCCAGAGGGTGGCAAAGCGGGTGTTGTGCAGCTCCAGCCGCCCGGAGGGGCCGAACACCGCAACCGCTTCGTAGAGGTTGTTGAGCGTGGCGGCCTGCACCTTGATGAGCGTGTCGCGCGTGGAGCGCAGGCTGAGTTCCTCGGTATAGTCTTCGAACGCCAGCAGAAGCCCGCCGATGGGGTGCGGCTGGGCAATGACGCGCAGGACCGTCTCGTCCGGCAGTACCCAGGTTTCCTCCAGCGGCTCCAGCGCCGTGGTGAACCAGCCAAGGTGGCGGCGTTTCCACTCGGGGAAGTCGCGCTGCTCGGGCAGGCGGTGCTTCTCGCGCATCCGCTCCAGCACTTCGCCCATGGTCGGCTTGTATTCCAGCCATTCCGGTTCCATGGCGAACAGGGTGGCGAACGCCTTGTTGTGGAAGAACAGCGACGTGTCCGGCCCGAAAATGGCAACGCCCGAAGACAGCCGGTCCAGCGTCTCGTTCTGCGCCTGCGTATGGCGGGCCAGTTCTGCGCGAGCCTCTTCGCGCTCGGTGATGTCGAGCGCAAAGCCGCCAACGCCCGCCTCGCCCAGCGGCACGTCATAGATTTGCAGCGTACGGCGGTGGCCGTAGAGAATGACGTTGGTCTGATGCACCTGTGCACTGTCGAGATCGCGCGCCCGCTCGGCGGACTGGGTGGCAACGATGCCCGGCACATTGCCCACCAGCTCGATGCCCTGCTCCAGCGCTTCTTGCGCGCTGCCCGCTTCCACCGCATCCACATAGGCGGCGTTCACGTGGCACAGCTTCAGGTCGCGGTCGCGCCGCCACATCGGCAGGGGAGCGGCCTGCACCAGCGCGCGCAGCGCCTCCAGTTCCCGGCGGGTGGCGTCAAGCTCGCCGCGCAACTGGCCGAGCGCGCTTTGCGTCGCGGTGGCATCGGAAAACCAGGCGACAACGCCTGCATCGCCCGCCACGTCGATGGGAGCCGCGTGACCCTCGACCAGCAGGTGCCGGTCGCCTTTGGCGCTGGAGACCAGCCGCCGGAACGGACGGGCGGAGAGGGAAAGGGCGTCGATATCGCGCACCAGCTGCACATAGTCGGACGCTGCAAGGCCGCTGGAGCCCTGGCCTTCCAGTTCATCCAGACGGGTGACCTGCCGGTCGATGCCGAGCCAGCCGCGCAGCGTATCGGAGCAGGTGACGGCGCCGTTTGCGCTGACGATGAGATAGGCGGCGGGAGAGGTGGACAGCAGGCCGTGCAGCCTGCGGCCCCAGCGCGCCGTGACGCGCGCAGAGAGCAGCGCGTTGCTGCCGCGAATGACGGCCCAGACGGCAACGACGAGCCAGGCTGCCGCCACTGAGGCCGCAAGGACCAGCTTCCAGGTGTCGGGAGTGTTCATGGCCTGATGTTCAACGCCAGATCTTTGGCGGCAGGAACCGGATAAATGTTCCGGTGCCGTCAGATGCGCCCAAGACCATGCCTCTTCCCCCGCAATCCGGCTGTGTCATCGCAAGCGCGCCGGAGCTGTGTTGATCTGCCCTGAAGCAACCAGCCCGATCATGGCGCTTCGTATTTGTGCCGGAACCGGTCCTGCACAGCAAGAGGGGTTGGAATTCCCGTGGAATTCCAACCCCCGTGCTTTGCTTTCCCGTAAAAAACGGGAAAAGCTTAGTAGCGGTAGTGATCCGGCTTGTAGGGGCCCGACTGCGGCACGCCGATGTAAGCGGACTGCTTGTCGGAAAGCTTGGTCAGCTTCACGCCCAGCTTGGCCAGATGCAGCGCCGCCACCTTTTCATCGAGGTGCTTGGGCAGGGTGTAAACCTTGCGCTCGTAAGCGGCGGCGTTGCCCCACAGCTCGATCTGGGCCAGCGTCTGGTTGGTGAAGCTGGCGGACATCACGAAGCTGGGGTGGCCGGTGGCGCAGCCCAGATTCACGAGACGGCCCTCGGCCAGCAGGATGAGGCGCTTGCCATCGGGGAACTCGATCTCGTCCACCTGCGGCTTCACGTTGTCCCACTTGAAGTTGCGCAAGGACGCGACCTGAATTTCGCTGTCAAAGTGGCCGATGTTGCAGACGATGGCGCGGTCCTTCATGGCGCGCATGTGATCGAGCGTAATCACGTCCACGTTGCCGGTCGCGGTCACAAAGATGTCGCCGCGCGGGGCTGCATCTTCCATGGTGACGACTTCA
>JAEZBH010000147.1 GCA_023427285.1 Pseudomonadota bacterium | reverse complement strand
GGTTGTCGGCAAGTTCCTCGGGCAGAAGCGATGTAATCTCGGCAAGCGCAGTCTCTACCGGCTTGCTAAACACACTAACAGGTTTTGCCGCTACCTTGCTGTTTGCCGCGGCAATCGCCTTTTCGCTTACCTCGGTAAGCCCCGTTCCCCTGAGCGCGGAGGTCTCTACTACCTCACAGCCTAAGGTGGCGGCAAGCTTTGCGGCGTTGATGGTATCGCCCGATTTTGCTACGATATCCATCATGTTTAGTGCAATAACAACAGGAACCCCCGCTTCGAGCAGCTGGGTGGTCAGATACAGGTTGCGCTCTATGTTGGAGGCATCTACTAGATTGATGACAGCATCGGGCTTCTCGCCGATTAAAAAGTCGCGGGCGACAACCTCCTCTAGCGTATAGGGGGAAAGCGAGTAGATGCCCGGCAGGTCGACAATGGTAACTTCCTTGTGTCCTTTTAGCTTGCCTTCTTTTTTCTCTACCGTAACACCCGGCCAGTTGCCCACGTACTGTGTGCTGCCCGTAAGCTGGTTAAACATCGTAGTTTTGCCGCAGTTTGGGTTGCCGGCAAGGGCGATTTTTAAAGCCATGTTCAGGTTCATCCTTTCCGTTATAACAAGGTCAAATTAGCCTATGCTAACCAACCGGCTTTAATAAAAGGAGACGTACTCACCGCGTGGTGCGGTGTTGCTCCTGATGCCAAAAGCCTAATTGGTTTTGCATAATCAATCGGTAACCAGTATCTTTTCCGCTTCGCTTTTCCGAATGGATAACTCGTAGCCCCTTACTGTAACCTCAATTGGGTCGCCCAGCGGTGCCACCTTGCGCACAAACACTTCGGTGCCCTTCGTGATACCCATGTCCATAATACGGCGTTTTATGGCACCTTCGCCTGTAAGCTTTAGTACAGTTGCGGTCTGCCCGCACGGAATATCCTTGAGTGTTGCCATCGTAGTCGTCTCCTCCCCATTCCCAAAAATCCATATCCCAAAGCGCGAACAATGCGCGCCATGATATACCGAGTTGCTTATAACGCTCACGAAAAATCTTCGCAAAAGCCATGAATTCAAGCGTTTACTCGATTTTATTCGGGCGTTGTTACTGTTGATTTGCCATAAAAATGGCATGCGGTCAAAGCAAATGGTATAACCGCCCCTTATCCGAGGTAGTTATACCATAATACGAACAGCCATCCCTTTGTCTATCGCAACGCGGGAGCCTTTAACATTTACAATCATGTTTCCGCCCAGTTCCGACACAACGGTAATGTGTTCCCCTTCTACAAAGCCAAGGCTTTCGAGGTAACGTTTGGTGTCGTCGCGACCGGTAATGCGCTTGATTTGGTTTTCGGATCCGATGCCTGCCATGGTAAGCGGCATAATCTTTTCCCCCTCATCCTAATGGCGTCCCATACCGAGTTAGCGAAACCTAACTCCTTATCATTAGTTTACTATGGCTAACCCATTTTGTCAACTAGTATATTGCTGTTTTTTTAACAACATTACAATATAAAATCAGTAATGATGTCAATATAAACCTGCGTGAAGTATTGGTATTAACTTAGTATCTACATGTAAATAGACAGGTCACAAAAAGGGAAATGAGGTAATACTAGACAAGCGAAATAAACACTAGTATAATGACAGTGACGCAGAAAAATCAATGGAGAATACATATATGGATAAACACATGAAAAGAATAATAAACTATGTTGTATTTATACTATTTCTTATATGTATCTTTTTTTCATTAAAGTGGAGTGACATCCCTTTTCCAATAAGTCCTCCAAGCTTAATTGAAAAGCTCTTTTTAAAATCTAGCTTTGTTGATCCTGTAATGCTAAATATAGTAACAGGCTATATCGGAGGTTATATAGTATATATTTTAACTGTTTTAGTTCCGGAGTTTTTAAAAAGAGAGCCTATGAACAAGGAGACTTATGAAACTTTAAAATTCTTTTACAATAGAAGTGTCTTGACACTACTGCTAATGTGCAAAAATACATGTATTGAAGAACAATGGAAAGAAGTCATAAAGGAATCCGATATTGAAACTTTGAAAAACCCACTATTTATTCAACGATTAAAGCACATAGATATTCAAGCAACTGCAGATACAATCAAAATTCACAAAGATTCAAACGAAACAATTTCTTGGGCTGAATACTTAATTGAAGAGGTTGATACACTGCATAAAAAGATAGAAGATGCATTTCTTCGATATCATTATTATATATCCGACGAACTTAGAGATATTATGATTAAGATAAAATCAAATAGTTATTTGTCGTTGTTTTTGGAGTGCTCAATACACAATAGTTTGGAGGTTACAGGGACGGATGACTATAAATATTTCGATAGTATCGTAGCCGTTAGTACTTACAATTCAAAAGGAAAAAAGTCGCCTATCTTTTCTGCTGAAAACAGCGAAGTATTGGTAGATTACATATCTTTACTTGAAGAATTATTTCGTGTTCTAAAAAAATATCATAAGTATAACTTGGATAAAGATTTATCGGAACATAATTATATTTTTAAATTAAGCCAAGACAGAGCAGGGCATTATGCAACATCTATTTTCACGCTCCCAAAAACAACCTCAACTACCCTCCAAAAATAATCAGCGATTAAAGTGTTATTACAGAACAAACAACAAGACCTAAAACCCGCATAAACACTGGGTTTTAGGTCTTGTTTTGGTTAAAAATATTACTCCCACTCAATCGTAGCAGGAGGCTTGCTCGTAATATCGTACACGATGCGGTTGATGTGGCGCACCTCGTTGATGATGCGCCCCGAGATGGTCTCAAGCACATCGTAGGGAATGCGCGCCCAGTCGGCGGTCATAAAGTCGGAGGTGGTTACACCGCGTAGCGCAAGGGTGTAGTCGTAGGTACGCCCGTCGCCCATAACGCCCACCGAGCGCATGGAGGTAAGCACCGCAAAATACTGGTGAATGTCTCTGGAAAGCCCCGCCTTTGCTATCTCGTCGCGGAAGATGTAGTCCGCTTCACGCAGGATGTCAAGGCGTTCCTTCGTAATCTCACCAATCACGCGAATTGCAAGCCCGGGGCCCGGGAAGGGCTGGCGCCAAACCAGTGTATCGGGTAAGCCAAGCTCGGTGCCCAGTGCGCGAACCTCGTCCTTAAACAGCATGCGCAAAGGCTCTACAATCTCTTTAAAATCAACATGGGCAGGCAGCCCGCCTACGTTGTGATGGCTTTTGATAACGGCGGCATCGCCCAGACCCGATTCAATCACATCGGGGTAGATGGTGCCTTGGGCAAGAAAGTCCACACGTCCGATTTTCTTTGCTTCTTCCTCGAATACGCGGATGAATTCTTCGCCGATGATTTTGCGCTTGGTCTCGGGGTCTTCCACCCCAGCAAGGCGGGAAAGGAAACGCTGCTCGGCGTTCACGCGCACAAAGTTGATGTCCTTAGCGCCGAACACGGCCTCAATCTCGTCGCCCTCGTTCTTACGCATCAGACCGTGGTCCACAAAGATGCAGGTGAGGTTTTTGCCCGCCGCCTTAGAAAGCAGCGCAGCGACAACCGAGCTATCCACGCCGCCAGAGAGGGCAAGCAACACCTTGCCGTCGCCAATCTGATTTTTCAGTTTCTCTACAACGCTAAGCGCGTAGTTGTGCATCGACCAGTCGCCCTTACATCCGCATACCCCATATAGAAAGTTGCGCAGGATGGTGGTGCCGTGTTCGGAGTGGTTCACCTCGGGGTGAAGCTGCACACCGTATATTTTCTTTTCGCGGTTTTCCATCGCGGCTACGGGGCAGTCCGCTGTTTTCGCGATTGCAGTAAAGCCTGCGGGTAGATTGTCCACGAGGTCGGTATGGCTCATCCACGAAATCGCCTCTTCGGGCATGCCCGTAAATAACTCGCTTGTGGTGTCGTACCAGGTCTTGGTACGACCGTATTCCCGCTTGGTGCCCGTTTTTACCACGCCGCCCAGGTTGTGCGTGAGCAGATGGATGCCGTAGCAGATGCCCAAAATCGGCACACCAAGGTTGTAGATTTCAGGGTCACACTGGGGGGAATCATCCAGATACGCGCTGTTGGGTCCGCCAGTAAAGATAATACCCGCGGGGTTCAGTGCGCGAATCTCCTCTATGGGTGTTTTGTAGGAGCGCACCTCGCAGTACACACCGCATTCGCGTACGCGGCGTGCGATAAGCTGGTTGTATTGACCGCCAA
>JAEZBH010000140.1 GCA_023427285.1 Pseudomonadota bacterium | reverse complement strand
GACGAGCGCGTGCTGCGCGCCGTGCAAACCGTGCTTGATGAACGCATTGCCGAGCCCGTTCTCATTGGCCGTCGCGCCATCATCGAGGCCCGCATCCGCGATATGGGCCTGCGGATGAAACCGGGCGAGAACGTTCAGATTCTCGACCCGGCGGAAGATCATGATGTCTTCACGCCGCTGATGGAGCGCTACCAGCAGCTGGTGGAACGCCGGGGCGTGCCGCCCACTTCGGCTGAGCGCCGTCTTCATCGCCGCCCGAACATCGCGGCGGCCATGCTGCTGCAAGCGGGCATCGTCGATGCGGCCCTCGTTGGCGGGCGCAGCGACTGGTGGCAACAAACCCGCGACGTGCTGCCCATCATTCCGCGCTGCCAGTCCGTCAGCCGCGTTTACGCCATGTCTCCGGTCATTCTGTCGTCAGGCGTTCTGTTCCTGTGCGATACGTACATGAACCTCGACCCGACAGCCGAGCAGATTGCCGAGATGACCCAGCTGGCGGCCCGAACCGTGCAACGCTTCGGCGTTACGCCCAAGGCGGCCCTGCTGTCGCACTCCAACTTCGGGGCAAGCAATTCGCCCACGGCCCGGAAGATGCGGCAGGCTCTGGCGCTTATCCATCAGGCGTGCCCGGATCTGGAAATCGATGGCGAGATGCATGGCGATGCGGCTCTTTCCGAGAGCATCCGCAACATGATGGTGACCAAGAGCCCGCTGACCGGCTCTGCCAACCTGCTCGTCATGCCAACGCTGGATGCCGCCAACATCAGCCTGACGTTGCTGGCGGCGGCCAATGATGGCCATGTTGTCGGCCCGCTGCTGCTGGGCATGTCCAAGCAGCTGCATGTGCTGGTGCCCAGCACCACGGCACGCGGGATCGTCAACATTACCGCGCTCAGTGTCGCCCAGCTTCAGGGCTGATTGCCCGGTTCTGGCGAAACGAAAAAGCCATCAGCAGCCCTATGCTGCTGATGGCCTGCTTCTTTCCAAAGCAGATAAGAGCGATTACTCGCCCTGCTCTTCCGCTTCCTGGAAGTAGGGCTCAACCGTGCCGGTGAGCTTGATCGTCAGCGGATAGCCATGGCGATCGCGGGTGTTGCCAACCGGCACGCGGATCCAGCCTTCGCTGACGCAGTATTCATCAACGTCGTTACGCTCTGCGCCACGGAAACGGATGCCGACGCCTCGCTCAAGCACGGCCGCATTGAAATGCGGGCTCTTCGGATTGATGGACAGACGGTCCGGCGGCGTATCGCTCATGGCTTGCACTTTCGCTTGGAGTGATTTGGATTGGGTTCGCATATAACCAGACCAACGCGCAAATCCAAGCAGGCTCTCACCCGTTCTGCGCGAGTTGCGCACAGCTTGTGGGCATAAACTTGACCCTTACAGACGTCTCAGGCATGCAAAGAGGCGTACAAACCCCTCGGCTTCCATAATGAGCAAGCACGGGCCTGACACCGCAATGATGGGCCCAATGCAATGAATGGACTGATGACGATCCCTGAAATTCTGCACGCCTACCCTCTCGCCGCGACCATTCTCGGACTTTCGGCCCTCGCGCTGGTCGCCTATGTCGCTGACGTAATCACCAAATTCGTTCTGGTTCAGTTCGCCCGGCAACTGTCCGAGCACATCTCGCTCTTCAGCGAAGGCCTGCTCCTGCGTCACAAGGTCGTGCAGCGGCTGGCCTATATCGTGCCGGCGCTGATCCTTCAGAGCGGCGCCCGGCTGGTTCCACACCTGCCCGAGACGCCCCGGCTCATCATCGAGAACGTGGCCTCCTCCTTTATCGTCATGGCGCTGGCCGCCTCCATCAGCGGCGTCTTGAACATCATCAATGATCTGTGGTCGCGCCGGCCAGACGCTGCCAGCCGCCCGATCAAGGGCTATGTGCAGCTGGTGAAGATCCTGCTCTATGGCGTCGGCAGCATCATTGCGATTGCCCTCCTGATCGAGCGCTCGCCCCTGCTGCTGCTCTCCAGCCTGGGTGCGCTGATGGCCGTCCTCACCCTCGTGTTCAAGGACACGCTGCTCTCTCTTGTTGCCAGCGTGCAGCTGACGACCAACGACATGGTGCGGGTGGGCGACTGGATCGAAATGCCCCAGGTCCATGCTGACGGAGACGTCATCGACATCGCCCTGCATACGGTGAAGGTGCAGAACTGGGACAAAACCATCACCACCATTCCGACTTACCGCCTGATTTCCGACAGCTTCAAGAACTGGCGCGGCATGCGGGAAAGCGGCGGCCGCCGCATCAAGCGCGCCATCAACATCGATCTGGCCAGCATTCGCTTCCTCACGCCCGAAGAGCGGGCGGGCCTGCGCCGTTTCAGCCTGCTGCGCGACTATCTTGATGCCAAGCAGGCGGAACTGGACGCCTGGAACGCCAGCCACCCGGAGCGGGCCAGCCAGCCGGTCAATTCCCGCCGCCTGACCAACATCGGCTGCTTCCGCGCCTACGTTCTGGCTTATCTCAAGGTCCATGCCGGTGTGCATCAGGACATGACCCTGATGGTGCGCCAGATGCCGCCGGAGCCCACCGGCGTTCCGCTTGAAATCTACTGTTTTGCCTCAACGATTGTCTGGGCGGAGTATGAAGGCATTCAGTCGGATATCTTCGATCATCTCTTCGCCATTCTGCCGGAATTCGGCCTTCGCGTGTATCAGCAGCCCTCAGGCTGGGATATCCAGATGGGGCTGGAGCAAAGCTCCAACCCCCGCACGGCCGCACTGCTGGCGAGCAACTGACGACAAGAGGCGCTCCAAACCATGACCATGGTCGGCCCGCTCAAGCTGAAGGCGCAGCTCTTCTGCCAGAACGAGATTGCGATGGGTCCCGGCAAGGCCGACCTGCTGGAGGCCATCGACCAACACGGCTCGATCTCGGCCGCCGGACGCGCCCTTGGCATGAGCTATCGGCGCACCTGGATGCTGGTCGACACCATGAACCGCTGCTGGCGCGAACCCCTTGTCGACACAGCCGCAGGCGGGCCTCATGGCGGCGGGGCGCGCCTGTCGCCGCTCGGGCGGCAGGTGCTGGAGCATTATCGCGCGCTTGAGCAGACGATGATCGCCGCCGTTGAGGCCAGCCCGCTGGCGGCGCTTCTGGAGCCCCTGCGCGCCACTCCAAAACCCTCGCGGCAAGACTGACACAACGCCTGCTGACAACCGGCGCTTCACGCTATATATACT
>JAEZBH010000516.1 GCA_023427285.1 Pseudomonadota bacterium | reverse complement strand
GGCCTTATAGGCCGATCCGAAAAAGGGTGTCCCCGGCACAAGCCGGGGGCACCTGCCTTTCCGCCGCCGCCCTGGCGCTTGGCACCTGCGGCGTTCCCCCAGCCCGGACAGGCGGACCAAAATGTGCCTGAAAGTGCCAGAAAATGGACGCGACAAGATGCACGACGAGGAGACCCAGACCTACCTCATTGCCCCCCGCAGCGCGGGCGATGCCGGTCAGGTGCAGGAATTGCAAAGGTGCAAGGAAGCTATCGAGCAGAAAGCACCTGAAGCAGTCTCGGCAAGCCGCGGAATCTTAAAAGCTCGTCTGACATCGCCTCTGGCAGAGGAAATAAAACTGAAGTTTGGGGCAAGTCTCATCATCGAAAGAGACACGCCGCTGAACGATCCAAGACTGAAGCCTGATTTCAAAGGCTAGACCATCAACATGTTCTTTTTACGCGCCCCACTGCCAAAGTCCGTTTCAGCAACCTGAAAAATGCTCGCGTTGTTCTTTCCACCCCACGGAGGTTATAATGCCGGAACACAAGAGTCAGGACCCAGAAAGTTCAAAGAAGAAAACTGGCCGCGAAGACCAGAATCGTCCAGCCGCTGACAACTCGCCTCAAGTCAGCGCGCAACAGCCCGCACAATCCCAAGCCTCACGCACGTCAGGCAGCAGCCCCGAACATGGAAGCGGCGGCACTGGCGGGCGCAGCGCCAGGGGGGGCAGCGGCGAGGGCGGCAACATCCCGGTCACGCCCCGCAAGCGGCGTTATCTGGTGGCAAAGCGGCCCATACCCGCGGGCCTTCAGGCCGTGACCGCCGCCATGCAGCCCATGAACGACCAGCAGATTGAAAACGAGCTGCGATCCCTTGGCGCAGACATCATCAAGGAGATCAAGCCCCGCGCGCCAGGGGGCTTTGGCATGCTTGCCGCCTCGGGCATGGACCCGGTTGCCATGCCCGGCATTATCGTTGCCGAACTTGATATGGAAAAGGGCGAGCAATTGCGCCGCTCCGCCTCCGCCAGCGTCATCGTCGAGCACGACGCGCTCCTCAGCCATCTCGACGTGGCAACCAGCGCCCGCCTGATGAAAGCCTCGATTGAGGCCTCGCTCTATCCCACATCGGCCACCACCTCGACCGATGTTTCGATCCGGGTGGTGGGCACTGACGGGCGGCCCGTCAGCCACGCAACCGTCATCGTTTATGGCCGCAGCTTCCCCGGACAAGCCGTGACCGACACGCGCGGCAACGCCCTTCTCACCGTTGTGGGCGGGGGCGTTGAGAGCATCGCTGCCATTTATGTGAAGCCGGAAGGCGAATACTGGGAGAAGTTCATCACCCGGCCCATGCTCAGCCCGGATAGCGACAACACGATCCAGCTGCGCCGCCTTGATGAAACCTTCCATGATTTCCCCCGCAGCCCTGCGGTTGGCTGGGGCCAGAGGATGATGGGCCTTGACCAGCTTGCCCGCGGCCTGACCGGACGCGGCGTAAAGATCGCCATCATCGACTCCGGCTGCGACAACACCCACCCCCAGCTGCGTCATGTGAAGCAGGGGGCGGACCTGACGTCTGACGAGGCAAACTCCAACGGCTGGAACGAGGACACCATCTCTCACGGCACCCACTGCGCGGGCATCATCGGCGCCGCCAGCGGCCCTAACGTTGCGGGCGTGCGCGGCTTTGCGCCCGAGGCGGAAATCCACGCCCTCAAGGTCTTTCCCGGCGGCCGCTTCAGCTCGCTCATCGAGGCGCTGGATCTGTGCATCGAGCACGGGATCGACGTGGTGAACCTCAGCCTTGGCAGCGATGAGGTCTCCGAACTGGTGACGCTGAAGATTCTGGAAGCCCAAAGCCGGGGCGTGGCCTGCATTGTGGCGGCGGGCAACACGGGCGGCCCGGTGCAGTTTCCCGGCAACCTGCCCAACGTGCTCACCGTCTCCGCCATCGGCAAGACCGGGGAATACCCGGAAGACACCTACCACGCACAGACCATCGATCCGCAGATGCCGCCCATCAACGGCATCTACCCGGCAAGGTTCAGCTGCTTCGGCCCCGGCATAGACGTGTCCGCGCCGGGCGTTGCGGTTGTCTCCTGCGCGCCGGGCGGCGGCTATGCCGTGTGGGACGGCACCTCGATGGCAGCGCCGCACGTCACCGGCCTTGCCGCCCTGCTGCTGGCCCACCATCCGCTGTTCCAGAGCACGCTGAAGACGCGCACCGCCGAGCGGGTCAGCGCGCTGTTCCAAACCCTGAAGGCGTCATCGGTGCCGTGCGTTGCCGATGTTCAGCGCGGCGGCGCGGGTCTGCCGACCGTGCAGGCCCTGCTGGGTCTGCCCATCTCCGCGCCGTCCCAAACCGCCCAGCCACCGCAATCGCGGACCGGCAACGGCCACGAAACCTATCGGGACGGCGTCATGGTTGGCCGCGCCGGAATGGGAGGCGTCTCTGCCGCACAGCCGGGCTACGGCTATGCGCCGTGGCAGCACGGAGCCGCAAGCACGCCCTATAACCAGAACGCCCTTGCCGCTCTGGCCTTGTCCAACCCGGCTGCGCTCCAGATCATCAGCCACATGCGCGCCGCCGGGCTGTTGTAAAACCGGCCTGTTGCAAAAGAAGAACCTGAAGTGCGCACAGGGGGCCAAACGGCCCCCTGTTTGCATCAGCCCAGATCAGACGCATCCGCCGCCAGCACCGAGGGATCGCCCATGTGAGCGCTCCACTTCGCGTCGCGCCGCACGATCCGCCAGCCCTCGGGGCGGCGCTCCCACTGGTCGATGTATTCGCCGTTGGAATCGAAGAACAGGTGCGCCTTGGCCCCGACGCCCTGATGGCGGGCCTGCACATAGCTGCGGCTGACCGCTCGGTCGCCATCCACATCAATCATGATGCTGCCGATCAGATGCTGCGTGCCGCCGCACACATCCAGAAACCGGCGAAAATTGTCCAGCAGCGCCGCAATCCCCTGCCGGTCCTCGCCCGTGCCGTAATCAAAGCTCACATCCTGCGCGAACACATCGCCAACCGCCCCCCAGTCCTTCTGGTCCAGAATGCGGGCGAACCGGCCCAGCCCTCGCGTGATCTCGCGCTCGTCCAGCAGTACTTGCAGATTGGTCATGGTGATCTCCCCCCGTTTTTGTGTTTTTTCTTTTTTTGCAGGGGGACTGGTCCCCCTGCACCCCATTCGTTTATCGGGCCGCGCCTTTCATCAGCCGCGAGCCTTTCCACATTTGAAATAAAGGGCCGCCCCCGGTCATCCGCGAGGCGTCAGACACGTTTACGCCACGGCCTCTGACAAACACGGCCCGTTCAAACAAAAGGGGGATCGTAAGGGGGTTATAGACCCCCTTACATTTTGCCTTCTGAATAGAAAATCACCCCACGAGCTCAGGAGCCTTCACGCC
>JAEZBH010000062.1 GCA_023427285.1 Pseudomonadota bacterium | reverse complement strand
CGGCAGGCCGGTGGCGCTGAAGCTGATCGCGCCCACCCCGCCCGAGGCGGAAATCGTCGTGTTGCTGTAGGCAACGCCGGCCGTGCCCGCCGTCAGCGTGGCGCCGTCTGCCGGGGTCAGCGTGACGGGTGCCGGCGGCGCGGTGCATGAGACAGTCAGGACGCCGTCGCCTGCGTTTAGAAAGATGCCCAGCACTGTAGCAGCGGGTGGCAGCGTGGAAATCAGAACACTGCCAGAGCGGTCTCCCGAAACGGGGGAGAACTCATCAGCCAGGCCGTTCCAATAATAATTCGCCCAGCCGCTGTCGACCGCAGACAGGTAACTCCACGCACCGCCAGGCGGGTTGTGATTTGTGAAGCTATAGGAGATTTCTTCATTCGGTTGGAGACCGTCGCTTCCCCCAATCGGGAAATCCTGAGCGACACTGCCAGTATAGGTGCCGGTTATGGCGCTACAGGTCGCAGACTGCGCCCAAGCTGGTGTTACGTGCCCCACTAACAGCACCAGCATGAGCAGCATCAGCGCAATCTTCGCCAAGATTTCCCGGCAGTGCGCTGCCAGTCGGCTTTTCTTTCCCGCGATCCCCATTTTGCGCCCCCACGCTGTCTTGCTTGTTACTATCAGCGGGAGCTTATTTGCAGATGCACGATTGGCCGCCAGTGCGGCACAACCATGAATCGCAGCAATACCCCCCTCTACCCGACCCCCACTAAGCATCAAGTTCTTAATTTTTTACTTATTGGCTGTGCTCAGCACTGTGACGCACAGTAAACTTAAGTATTTTTTAATCATTTATTATTGAATCATTAATATTTGAAACCTCAATATTTTATTGAACAAAGAAACACAACTCATGGGGGATACGCCATGGCTGAGCCTTTCATCGGTGAAATAAGGAGTTTTGCCTTCGGCATTGTGCCACGGGGGTGGCACGTATGTGATGGATCACTCCTGCAAATCCAGTCAAATGCAGCGCTCTACTCCTTGTTGGGGACGCGTTATGGCGGTGATGGGGTTCAAACCTTCGCGCTGCCGGATTTGCGGGGGCGTGCCCCGCGCTGCGCAGGGCAGGGTTTGTCCGCCGGGACAAAAGGGGGAAGCGAAACGGTTACGCTCTCATCAAACAACCTCCCGCAGCACACCCATACTGCAAACGCCGCCACAACAACCGGCACGGCTTTCAGCCCACAGAACACTGTGCCTGCCGTAGGCCCGGACGCTCGGAATTTCTTTGGCACAGCAGGCCCGGCCGTGTCGCTCGCCCCCGGATCCATCGCTCCGGCAGGCAGCGCTCAAGCCGTGCCGAATATGCAGCCGTTCGCAGTCACCAATTACTGCATCGCGCTACAAGGGATTTACCCGCCGCGAAACTGATTGAGGGAGCGAGTTCGAATGAGCGATCAATATGTTGGAGAAATCCGCATGTTTGCGGGTAATTACGCCCCTGAGGGCTGGCATTTTTGTGACGGGACTATCCTCCCAATCAACGGGAATGAAGTGCTCTATTCCTTAATAGGGGTCACCTATGGCGGCAACGGCCAAACTACGTTTGCCCTGCCGGACTTTCGAGGACGCGTTCCGATTGGCGCAGGCCAGGGGCCCACGCTCCAGCATCGTGCCCTTGGCCAGATGGGCGGATCAGAGACGGTCCAGCTAACCGTTGAGAACATGCCGCCTCACACCCATGCGTTTATGGCCGCATCGGGTAGCGCCTCATCAAATGCTCCGGCAAATGCCCAGTATGCGAAGGTAGACAAGAACGGCCCGTTCAGTGGAGGCTACAGCACGGACGGCGATATTTCCCCCGTGCTTCTTGATGCAACTTTTCTCGGCAGTGCCTTCGGCACAGTCAACGGCGCGACGCCCCATAATAATATAATGCCGAGCCAGGTTGCCAATTACATCATTGCCCTCCAGGGCAACTACCCCACGCAGTCCTAACTGAACAGAACGCCAAAGGAGACACCCAAATGGATCCATATGTAGGTGAGATTCGCGCCTTCGCGTTCGACTATGCCCCGATGGGCTGGGCCTTCTGCGATGGAAGTGAATTGCCCATAGCCCAATATCAAGTGCTCTTCGCCGTCATCGGGAAAACATATGGCGGCAATGGGACCACCACCTTCAAACTGCCAGACTTTCGGACCGCTGTTCCGGTCGGCATGGGGAGCGGACCCGGACTGACACCGCGCACGATCGGAGCACTACCTTTCGGCAATTCCACGGTTCAGCTGGGACAGGAGCATTTCGCACCTCACACCCATCGCGTCGCCGGCAAGACCCGCACGACAAACCAAACAGAAACACCCGGCCCCGACGTCTTTATTTCAAATCCCGGGGCCAGCAGTTTTTACGCTCAAACCAACCCTGGGGATCCGCGCGCGCCCATGGCGACAACGATGATCGCATCTGCGGGTAATGCTGTTACGTCGTCTCGAAATAATGAGCAGCCCTACCAGACCGTGAATTTCTGTATCGCGCTTGAAGGCGTGTATCCGCCCAGGCAATAGGATTGCCAGGCATGGGAATCACAGACGCAATTGGGAAGGCAGCGGGCGTCATCCTCCGGCATCAAGTGCCGGAGGATGATAGGTTTCTCATGCACCTCTTCGCGGAAAATCGCCGAGACCAGTTTGAAGTGCTTGGTGATCAGATGCGCGCACAGATTCTTGAACATCAGTACAGGATCCAGGCTCACCAGTACGAAGCAAACTATCCCGAAGCTTTTCGCCTGATTGTTGAGGCAAACGGTGAAACCATCGGTCGGCTTTTGCTCTACCCAAATCAGCAAGCCATCCATATCGTCGACATAGCTCTGCTGCCATGCTGGCAACGACAGGGCCACGGCACCAGGCTGCTAAAAAGTCTTCTCGCCTATGTTGCAGCTTCAGATTCATTCAACGAAATTTCACTGAATGTAGAGGAAACCAATCCGGCCCTGGCGCTCTATGAACGCCTGGGCTTTCGGCTTGCTTCGTCTCGGCCGCCCTATCTGACGATGATCTGCTCTCCATCACTTCACGCGCAGTGAGCCGCCCCTGTTTACCGGAGGCTTCAACTCCCGGGCAGAAGGGGAGAATATCCGCAAAACAACAAGAGCAGGTTTGCGCCGGTCGTGCAAAAGCGGACAAACCGGATCTTACCGAATTACCTAGGGAAATATTCATCCCACAGGACCACTGCGGTGACCGCAACCGGCCATCGGTCTCTACACAAAGTCTAAAATTGCCCCATCCTTGTATAGCCAAGCCTGGCCAAGAAGGAGAACGACAATGGGGCACTCAGCTTATGATCCGGTCAATGATGAACGGCGTGTGGCGTGGAATGCGGGCAGAATAGTTGGGGCCAAACGTGCGCTTAAGCCTCAGCAGGTCTGGGCTATTCACTTCTTTCTGGAGCGTGAACGTCGAATACGGGACCGGGCGCTGTTTGACTTGGCTATCGACAGCAAGCTACGCGGTTGCGATCTCGTTAAGATCCGAATTGGGGACCTCGTCAGTGGCGGGCGTATCCGTAACCGAGCCATTATCACCCAGAAGAAAACGGGACGCCCGGTACAGTTTGAGCTGCTGGAGCCAGCACGCTCGACACTCCTCTCATGGCTGGAGCGCCGGTGCGGCACGCTTGACGACTTTGCCTTTCCTGGCAGAATTGACCGGAGAGGCCATATCAGCACACGGCAATACGCCCGGCTTGTCGATGAGTGGGTCGAAGCGATTGGCCTCAACAAGGAGGATTACGGCACACATTCACTGCGTCGGACCAAGGC
>JAEZBH010000036.1 GCA_023427285.1 Pseudomonadota bacterium | reverse complement strand
GTCTCAGGGGGATTGAGATCCCCCTGAAAATCATAACTCCGCCCCTGAATTTACCCCGCCATGCGGCTGAGGGTGCCGTCCTTCAGCACGAACTGGTGGAAGAGCGCCGCGCCGATGTGGCCGATCGCCAGCACCACGAAGGCCCAGGTCAGCGGGGCGTGGATCTGGCTGAACGCCAGCAGCCATTCGATCTTCTGGCCATCGCCCTCTACCAGTTGGCAGCCGAACATCTTGAGGCCGTAGCCTGCGCCCAGCGGGCGGGCCATGCCGGTCAGCGGCACGAGGATCATGCAGAGATACAGCAGGCCGTGGCCGCCCTTGGCGAGGATGCGCTGAAGGCCCTCGTATTTCGGGCGCAGGCTGCTCTGGCGGATAGCCCACACAAGGCGCACCACGATCAGCGCCAGCAGCAGGATGCCGAGCGAGCCGTGCAGCGGGACGATGGTCTGGCCGATCCAGTGTTCCCCGTCATTGATCCGGTCGCCCAGCTTCATGAACTGGAGCACGATCATAACCGCCATCAGCCAGTGAATAAGGCGGGTGAGGGCGCCGTAACGGGTCGGTGTATCCTTCAGCATACGCAAATAGTCTCCAAAGCAAATCGGCGTTTCGTTCCTGCTCTTATACGACCTTTCAGGAAGATTTCAGCCGCACAAAATCACTCCCGCCCGGCAGGGAAGAGCCGGTTAACCGTTGCTGTTTGCAAGCCGTCCTGTCAGGTGCGGTAGCTCTGGTCCATCCGGTCGAGCTTGCGCAGCAGGGCGGGCCAGGCCAGCAGGTGCGCCAGCATCGCCACGTTGTCGCCGGTGGCCTGTGTCGCCACCTTCTCCGGCGCGCCTTGCGGCGGCATCAGCAAGCCCTGCGCTCCGGCGGAAAGCGCCATCACCTGCGCCTCGCAGGCCCGCTCCAGCAGGTACATGCGCAAGAAGGCATCGCCCACGCTGCGGCCAACGGTCAGCGTGCCGTGGTTGCGCAAAAGCATGGCATGTTTGGTGCCGATATCCGCCACCAGCCGTTCGCGCTCCTCCAGGTCCGTCGCCACGCCCTCATAGTCGTGGTAGGCCAGATCCCAGCGCATCAGCATGGCGGTTTGCGTCAGGGGCATCAGTCCGTCCGCCATGGCGGAGACGGCCTGTCCCGCCGCGGTGTGCAGGTGGATGACGCAATTTGCGTCTTCCCGGGCCGCGTGCAGGGCGGAGTGGATGGTAAAACCCGCCGGATTGGCCAGATAGGGCGTTGATTCCACCGGCTTGCCGTCCAGCCCGATCTTGATGAGGTTGGAGGCTGTCACTTCCTCGAACATCAGGTTGTAGGGGTTGATGAGAAAATGATGCTCTGGCCCCGGCACCCGCACGGTCATGTGGGTGAAGATCAGATCATCCCAGCCGTAGTGCGCCGCCAGCCGAAAGGCGGCGGCCAGATCGCAGCGCAGATGCCATTCCTGTTCGCTGAACCGCTCCCTGGCCGAGCTTGCCGGGTTTGCTGCTGTTCCCGTCATTGAAAGTCATCCCCCCACATCTCTCTGGCACGTCTTGCTGGAAATCATTGCGCGACTGTTGCTGGACGCAAGGAGAATCCTCTCATTATGATGAGGGGGCTACCTGATCTGGGGATGGTTGGTGCTTGAAAGCGCGGGTTTCAGGCTGCGTCCTGTGCGCCGTCGTCCGCGTCCGGCTTTGCCTTCAGCTTTTCCAGCCAGCTGGTGGCCAGATCATCGCTCGGGCGCGCGCGCGCCGGTCCGAGGCGGCCCGGATATACCGTCAGGCTGAACCGGCTTTG
Organism: Pseudomonadota bacterium; assembly: GCA_023427285.1. Lineage (GTDB taxonomy): Bacteria > Pseudomonadota > Alphaproteobacteria > Sphingomonadales > Sphingomonadaceae > Pedomonas. The sequence continues at coordinate 1,752 of JAEZBH010000036.1, read as the reverse complement.
CCCGAAGCCCTTTTCGACCTTGAGCGAGGAGGACAGATCATTGTGGCGCAGCCAGTCCTCGAAATCGAGCCACAGCTCATTCAGGGCGCTGAGGGGGGAGCGGATTTCATACACCGCCTCGGTCAATTCGTATGACAGGTCCGTCTCGCCCGCCTCGATCTGGTCAATGATGGACAGCTTCAGGGATTCAAGGAACACGAGCAGGCGCTGCCGCTCTTCAGTGTCAATCGAGCGCTCGATGGAGGCGCGCAAACGCCGACCCAGACTTTCCATTCTGATCTTACCCTACCGTCACACCGGCCTCAGAGCGGGGCGCTCCATGGCAGTTCGGCAAGGGTATGGCGATGCAGCGGGGCAGGCAATGCAGCCCACCGGACCTTTGCGGTGAACGGGGGAGGCTGGGCGGATGAATTGCGCCCGTCGCGCATCAGGGGAGGCGGCAGCCGGGCCGATCCGCGCCAGCGGCGCTCAGGCGCAGAAACAAGCGGCTCAGGCGTGAAGAATCAATACGCGTTCGTACCCGTGCGGGCGGGCGCATACCCCGGAAGGGGCATGGCGGTTCCCTGGGCAAGGGCGGCGGAATCAGGGCCGCGCAGCGCCGCGGCGCAGGGCATGGCCCACGCAATCCGGTTTCGTCCGCCGTTCTTGGCGATGTAGAGCGCCTTGTCGGCCTCGGCGGCAACCTGATCGAAGGTTGCGCCGGGGGTGAGGGCTGCAATGCCGATGCTCACCGTCACCCGCAGCGGCGGCTGGCCGTTCTTCGGGTCCACCCGCATAGCCTCAACGCCGCTGCGGATGCGCTCGGCAATGTTGAGGGCATCCTGCTCGTTCGCATCGGCCAGCAGCACGCAGAATTCCTCGCCGCCGGTGCGGCCCAGAAGGTCGCAGGAACGCAGCATTCCCCGGACGGTCTCCGAGAAATCGATCAGCACCTGATCGCCCGCGGCATGGCCGTGGCGGTCGTTGATCTGCTTGAAATGGTCCAGATCCAGCATCAACAGGTAGGCCGTCGGCGCGGAGCTGCCGATCACGGTTGCGGCACGGCGATGAAAGGCGCGCCGGTTCATGGCCCCGGTCAGGCTGTCGGTCGAGGCGAGCTGGTTCAGCTCCTGGCTCAGTTTCTGGCTAATGAGCAGGAAGCCGAAGAAGTTGAGGGCAATGATGATGAGCGTGGTGCCCGCCGCCAGCGGAATGCTGGTGGTTTCGATCATGTTCGTGATCGGCAATACGGTGAGGTGTATGATACGGCACAGGCCAATGCCCACGGAGAACAGGCCCCAGGTGGTCATCAGCGTCATCAGCAGGCCGGTCTGCACCGTCCAGACTCCCTGTTGGCAGCGTGCATAGTCGCGCAGGGCCGCCAGCAGCACCAACCCGCACAGCAGGTGGTAGAACACCGTGTAAACCAGCCTGTCGGATGTGAACCACCACAGCGGCAGGCCGATGCCCGTCACCACGATCAGCCACGCCACAATGCCCGCCCGCCAGTTGACCGGCAGGTTGTAGTGGTGGCGAATGGCGGACCACAGCATGGCCGCGCCGCTCACCATCATCACGCCGCCTGTCAGCTTTGCCGCGCTAATGACCGGGCCCGTGCCCACGGTCTCCAGCACCAGCGCACCGAAGGTGAACAGGTTGGCGGTCGCCCACAGCGGCAGCATGCGGTAGCCGGGCAGCATTTTCATGCTCAGGTAGAAGAACAACGCGCCGAACAGAAGTTGGGCGCTCACGGCCGTGCGGACGGTATCGGGA
>JAEZBH010000020.1 GCA_023427285.1 Pseudomonadota bacterium | reverse complement strand
AGCCTTATGATCGTCACTTCCTCACCGCTGCCAATCGGAACAGTTGCCATGACCTGACGTTTCTGGAGGCCCGCCTAGCGCCTGAGACCGCCAGCCTTGCCGCAGGCGGCGGAGTGGTCTGCGCCTTCGTCAACGATGTGTTGAGCGCGCCGGTTCTGGAGACCCTCGCAGAGCACAACGTAGAATTGGTCGCCCTGCGCTGCGCAGGCTTCAACAACGTGGACCTGAAGGCTGCCAATCGGCTTGGGATCGCCGTGGGCCGGGTTCCCGCCTACTCGCCCCATGCCGTGGCCGAACATGCCCTTGCCTTGATGCTGACGCTCAACCGCAAGACCCACCGGGCCTTCAACCGAGTACGCGAAGGCAATTTTGCCCTGGAAGGCCTGCTCGGGTTCGACATGGCTGGCAAGACCGTCGGCATCATCGGCACGGGGCGGATTGGATCGGTTGCCGCGCGCATCCTGACAGGGCTGGGCTGCCGGGTGCTTGCCAGCGACCCGGCCCCGAATGCGGACTGCGTTGCGCTGGGGGTGCAGTATGCGTCGCTTGATGAGGTGATCGGCCAGTCGGATATCGTCACGCTCCATTGTCCCCTAACCCCGCAGACCCGCCACTTGATCAGCGCGGATATGATTGCCCGCATGAAACCGAACGTCATGCTGATCAACACCAGCCGGGGCGCGGTGGTGGACACTCAGGCCGTCATCGACGCCCTCAAATCCGGGCGGATCGGGCATTTGGGACTGGATGTATATGAAGAAGAAGCTGATTTATTCTTTGAAGATTTCTCGGAGCGCATCATTCACGATGACGTATTCGTTCGCCTGATGACCTTCCCCAACGTCCTGATTACCAGCCATCAGGGCTTTTTTACCGCAGAAGCGCTGAGAACGATTGCAGAGACGACAATCGCCAACATTACGGCCTTTGCAACAACGAAGGCCGCATTGCATCCGGTCTCGGTGGAGCGACTTGCCAGCCGCCTCCCGGCGTCCTGATGATCAGAACGCCGGGCATGCCCCCGGGTTGTCTTACCGAAGTTTGGTTCTGCTTGAATGCGCCCCCAACAGAACATCGAACAATTGATTGCTCGGGCCTGTCTTCAGCCTCAACGCGATCGGCGGCGTCAGTTGATGCTCTGGGCGATATCAGCCGCCGAGCGCATGGCCCCTTCGATATACCCAACGCCCGTGCAATCTCCCACCACCCGCACGTCAAAGCCTGCTGCGGCCAGCGCATCAGCGGTCGTCAGATCGCCGGTTGCGCCTTTGGCGACAATGACATGATCGGCCTCAATGGAGACCGGTGCGCCGCTGGCGTCTGTTCCAGTGACCCCCTGTTCCGTGATGGCGATGGACTGAACCTCGGGCAGCAGCGCAACGCCGTGCGTCTTCAGGAAGTCCAGAACGCGCCAGCGCCGTACAATCTGAAGCCCCGCGCCAAATTTTGGCGCACTGTCGATCACGGTCACCTGACGGCCGCGCTCTGCCAGAAACTCGGCCAGTTCCAGTCCGACCAGTTCACCGCCAATAATGACAATGCGATTGCCCAGCGGCATCCAGGCTTTGGTCGCCTCACGAATGACCGCAGGGGTTTTGGTGGCTCCGGTCATTGCGCCAGCCTTGGCCAAAAGACGGGTCATCAAGCCGGTCTTGGCCTTCAGGTCAGACAGCCCATCGCCAAGGATCAGCTTGCGCAGGTCATCGCCTGAGAACACGTGCGGCAGGTCTCCGCCCGGAATGGCAGGCATGCTGCGCTTTGCGCCGGTTGCAACCACAACCACCTCTGCCCCCAGCGCCGACAGCACTTCCGGTGTTGCCCTGGTGTTCAGCCGAACCGAGACGTTCGACTTCTCAATTTCCCGCTTCAGCCAGTTCAGGAGGCGCTCATTCGGCTCATAGGCAATGCTTGCAAACTGCAACGTGCCGCCCAGCCGGTCTGACTGCTCCAGCAGCGTGACCTGATGCCCCCGCAGCGCCAGCCGTCGCGCCGTCTCCATGCCGCCCGGCCCGCCGCCGATCACGGCCACCCGCTTGGGCGCGGCAGCCGGTGCAAGCAGCGGCACGGCTTCAAACGCCGTCTGCGGATTGACGGCGCATTTGACCGAGCCGCCGTAATAAATCCCGCTGATGCAAGTGTAGCAATAAACGCAGGGCAGAATATCTTCTTCCCGGCCGTCTCGCAGCTTGTTGGGCAATTCCGGGTCCGCCAGCAGCTTGCGGCCCATCGCAACGAAATCAGCCCGCCCCTTGGCGATAATCTCCTCGCCCGCCTCCGGCTCAATGCGCCCTGAGACAATGACCGGGATCGACACCGCCGACTTCAACGCTTCGGCCTTATCAACGTTCAGGCCCGGCACATCCGGCGTGTGGGAGCCGGAATGAAGAACGCCGCGCGAATTGTCATGATAGGCCGTCACGGTAATGGCATGGGCTCCGGCTTCCTCCACCAGGCGCGCGGTCACCTTGGCGTCTTCCACCGTTATGCCGGTCGGCTGCTCGTATTCAAGTGCATCAATCTTGCACCACACCGCAATGTCCGGCCCCGCCGCCTCGCGCACGGCCCGCACCACTTCAACGAGAATCCGGGAGCGGTTCTCAACGCAGCCGCCGTATTCATCTGTCCGCTTGTTCAGGAATGGCGACAGGAAAGAGGAGAGCAGATAACCGTGCCCGGCATGGATCTCCAAACCGTTGGCACCCGCAAGCCGGGCACGCTCCGCCCCCTTGGCATACATGCCAACAAGCCAGGCGATGTCTTCCCGGCTCATCACATGATACTTGGGCGGGGGCATTTTAAAGAACGGCGTCCCGGCCATTTCTTCCGCCAGGAAGCCGTCCATCATATCTCCGGCCTTGAGCTCGGGGACAGAGGGCGTCCAGGCAGCATTGCCCGCAATCATGTCGATCACGGCAACGAGCCCGCCAAAATGCAATTGGATGGCAAACTTTGCCCCATGCGCATGCACGGCATCGGCAACGGCCCTGAGGCCGGGGATGAAACGGTCGTCCGAAATGGCAGGCTGATTGGCCATATTCTGGCCGAGCGGCAGGGCAACGCCCACCACGCCCATCGTCACCAGTCCCGCGCCGCCCTTGGCCTGCGTTTCGTGGAACGCGCGAATGCGCTCACCGCAAGACCCGTCGGCCTCCGCCAACCCGGCACCCATCGCCGTCAGAAGGATCCGATTTCTCAGGTTCATGGGGCCAATGGACCCCGCCGACATCAGATGGTGAAAACGAGCCATCCTGTCACTCCCGGTTAGTGGTTTGGCTTCACGAAACGACGCGAGAAAAAAGTGGGGGCGGCACAGAGGGGAAATGGCCAGAGCACAGCAGTGGCCAGAGTGCCGCCCCAGCGGGTCAGAACCTGACCCGCATATCGATGCCCCAGGTGCGCGGCTCCGCGTACCCGACTGTGGCAAACCCGAGCGAACCGAACTCCACACCGCCCAACAGATAATCTTCGTTGGTGATGTTCTTCACCCAGAAGGCAAACTGGGCATCGGCCGTGCCGATCTTGACATCCGACAGAGACACCCGGCCGTCCAGACGACCGACGGCCTTGTCAGAAATCCCGTCATTATAGGGGTTAAGCATGGTGGTCGGGTGCCAGTACATCCGGCTCCGGTAAGAGTAGTCCAGGCGCGCCGCCAACTCGCCGAACGACAGCGGCGGGAAGCGATACTCCGCCGCGATGTTGGCCGTGGTGTCCGGCGAATAGATGAAGCGGGCGTCATCGGCCACGTCCACCAGTTCATTGGTGTTCGGGTTCAGCAGCTCGAACGCCTTGTACTTGCGGTCAATGTAACCGATGTTGCCGCTGATGGTCAGCGCGTCGGTCACCAGCGCCGTGAATTCCGCCTCAATGCCGGTATAGGCAGCCTTGCCTGCATTGACGGTGATGCCGAGGGAGCCGCCTGACCCCGCCAGGAATTGACCGACCTGCACGTCCTTATGAACGGCGTGATAGACGGCGGCGTTCAGGCGGAGACGCCGGTCGAACAGCTCGGACTTCACGCCCAGTTCATAAGACGTCAGGTCTTCCGGCTTGAAACCGTCGTTGACCGATCGCGCATTGAAGCCGCCGGCCTTGTAGCCGGTTGCAACCCGCGCATAGGTCATCACATCGTCAGAGACCGCATAATCGAGCGTGAGGGCCCAATTGACCTGATCGAAGCTGCGCTTGAGGTCGCGATCATACGGGATCAGCTGATCGAGCTGCTTGGTATCCTTGGTGTAGCGCAAACCGCCGGTGACGCTGAACCGGTCTGTCAACTCCGTCGTCACCTGGCCGAACAGGGCCTGAGACTTTGACTTGTAGCGATACTGGAAGTTTGAGGCGAGGTTGACGCCGAAATAATCAACGCTCAGGTCCGGCGTCACCGGAATAGGCTCACCTGCCGGCAGGATATAGGTGAGGAAGGTTGGATTTTCCTCGCGCGCCTTTTCATCGAAGTGGAAGGCCCCCAGGACGAATTCAGTCCTGTCGCCAATCTTGCCGATCAGATTGAATTCCTGCGTCCACTGGCTCTGGCCGCGATCGAAGGTCAGGTGATAAAGGCTGACCGGCTCGACACCCACAGGAATGAAGCTGCCGTCCACGAACAGTACGGGGTCGGCCCCAAAGCCCACCAGTCCGCCGTTTCCATCGTAATCAGCCACCACCGTATTCGTCCACTTGCGGTAGCCGGTGAGCGAGCGCAGCGTCAGGTTCTCCGCCAGATCAACCTCGACCTTCAGCGTGTGGCCCTGCACCTTGTCGGAGATCACCCCATCGTTATCCAGCGCCATCGTGTCGAGGCGGTCGCGCGAGATCAGCGGCGCACCGCCGCCCAGCTGCTCGGAGTAACCAAGGAAGGTGGCAACATCTTCGCGCACAATCGCAAGCTGGGACGGATTGGCGACGCTCTTGCGGTCATTATAATCGAAAGCATAATCCACCCGCACGCCCTGGCCCTGATCGTAGGTGATGGCGGCGCGGAAGGCCTCAATGTTGTAAGCGCCCGGATCGCGGCTGTCCTTGGCAAGAACATTGTCCGCATAGCCATCGCGCTGCTTGTGCAGATAGGTCAGCTTTGCACGGATGCCCGTGGCACCCAGTTCACCGGTATCAACCGTCGTCTTGAACTGAAGGTGGTCGAAACGGCCATAGCTCAGGCTCTGATCGACCCCGAAATTCTGCGCGGGGGCCTTGGAGATCAGATTGACCGCACCGCCGATCGTGTTGCGACCATAAAGCGTGCCCTGCGGACCCCGCAGCACCTCGACCCGCTCCAGATCGACCAGATCAAATACCGCCCCCGAGCTGCGGCCAAGAACGATGCCATCCACATAAAGGCCGACAGGCGAGTCCACCGTCAGAATGGTTTCGCTCTCGCCGATGCCGCGAATGAACAAAGCAATGTTGGAGGTGGAAGCGCCGGTAACCGTCACGCTCAGGCTGGGCGCAACCGCCGTCAGCGTCGAGACATCCGAAATGCCGCGCTTCTCGATGGTCTCAGCGGTGACGGCGCTGATTGCCAGCGGCGTTGCTTGCAGGTTCTCCGTGCGCTTTTGCGCCGTCACTATGATATCTTCAAGCGCGAGCGTCTGCTCCTGCGCGGCCGCCAGGCCCGGCACGGCCATGACCAGCAGAGAAACGCACCCCATCAGATGCCTGTAGTTGCCGCGTGCCATCAACGCCCCTCCCCCATACACTTTTAGTAGTCTTAATGATTCCCCTTTAAGCACCTTGCGCTGAGGAATGAGAGGGCATTACAGTTCATAAAGGGGGCATAAATGCGCAAAGATGTTCAGTCATGACCAGCAGCCATCAACTGCCAGCCAGCCGGTTGGCCGTCCCGGCCGAGGCTGTGTGCATTCTCATTGATGCCCTTGAAGAAATCGGACGGGACGTTGCACAGACCCTGGCCCGCGCTGGCATTGCCGCACGCATCGGCGATCTGCGGGAGGGGCGCATTCGGGAAGTTCCGCAAAGCGCTTTCATCCGGCTCTGCGAGGAATGCGTGCTGGAATTTGAGCACTACGGCTGCGTGCGGGATCGGCGTCCCCGGTTTCCGGTCGAGCGGCTGAAAATGATGTGCCAGGTCATGCTGCCTTGCCCGACGCTGGAGAGCGCGCTGCAATCAGCCATCGAATTTCACACTCTGGCCATGGACGGCCAGCAGCATATGGAATTGCGGAGAGAGGGCGAGACCGCCAGGCTCATCCTGCACCATCCCGCAGGCAAGCGCTGGATCGGTGACTTGCTGGTAATCATGTATGGCCTCTCCTCCTTCCACCGGCTGGCCGGTTGGCTGATCGGAGAAGAAATCCAGCTCAGCGCCATCACACTCGTGTTTCCCGCCAAGGCACAGGTTCCAGCCTTCAACGAGCTTCTACCGGTTCGCCCTGAATGTGAAGCAAACTGGAACAGCATTGCCTTTCCTGCGGCGTACCTGAAGCGGCCAGGCATCCGCAGCTATGCAGACCTCCAGAGACTGTTCCAGCTGTTTCCCTTCGCCCTCACCCCGCCTGACTACGGCACAGCCCAGTTTGCAGACCACGTGCGCTCCCTGTACCGCACGTTTTTCGCCCGCAACGATGCGCTTCCAACCGCAAACGACATCGCCAGCATCTTCTCGGTATCAGCGTCCACCTTGCGCAGACGCCTGGCTCAGGAGAACGTCAGCCTGACCCAAATTCGCCAGAGCTGCCGTCGCGCCCTGGCAATGGAACTTCTGGCGGGCTCTCGCCTCAGCGTGAAGGAGATCAGCGCCCGCCTCCAGTTTCACGACGTCGCAACCTTCAGGCGGGCGTTCCGCACCTGGACCGGACTGCCGCCATCAGCCTACCGCCGCAAAAACCGCCAACCGCATACAGATCACGCAACAGCATACGCCAGGTGATAAATTCGCCGCTGTCCCGAATGTACAATCCCATCAATCGATGATGAGGTCGTCGTACTTGAACGGTCCGCCGACAACCGGACGCAGCGATTGCGGGCTGCTGCCATCAATGTCGAGCACGCCATATCTTTGGGCAACTTCTGCGCCGATGACGGTGTGGCCTGACAACTCCATCATATTCGGATCGCTGTGAATTGCCGCAATGATGCGTCCCGTAAAATCGGGCGATTCCATATGGGGGAGCAGAAAATCAAACTGGCCCGGTTTTTCCGCCATTGAGGCAGCCGAGCGCGCCGTCTTCAGCAATCCCATCCAGATGGAAACCGAAGCCGCACCGTAAGGGCGCAGATCAATCGCCATGTCCGCGGACATTTTGTCTGTGCCCGCTTTCTGCGCGCCGTAAGCGGGACCATGAGCGTAGTTGACGGCACCGGGCGCGGAGGTGAAGACGATCAGCCCGCCGGGCTTGGCCGTCAACAGGGGCGCTGCGGCATGAGCTGCGATATAGCTTGACCGCAGG
>JAEZBH010000019.1 GCA_023427285.1 Pseudomonadota bacterium | reverse complement strand
TACCCTGAACGGCTCGGGCCTCGCCGTTGGCCGCACGCTCGTCGCGCTTCTGGAAAACCACCAGCAGGCAGACGGCAGCGTGGTCATCCCGGCAGCGCTGCGTCCTTACCTCGGCGGCACCGAGCGGCTTGTCCCGCAAGCTTAGGACGGTTTGCCAATCAGCTTGCAGGGGGATCTACAATCCCCCTGCACCCCCTATTCGCTTATCGGGCCGTGCTCGGCATGAGGGACGCGCCCCTATAAAGCGAACGGGAGCGCGAGGGGGCGATGCCACTGGTTGAGCGCCCCTCGCATAATATTGAAAATTCAAAACAAATCTCTCTTATTGCCCGCACCAGTCCAAGGTTGAGTTCATCCATGCGCATCCTCCTGACCAACGATGACGGCATTCACGCGCCCGGCTTTCAGGTGTTGGAGGAGATCGCCCGCCAGCTGAGCGATGACCTCTGGGTCGTTGCTCCACTGGAGGAGCAGTCCGGCGCGGGCCACTCGCTCTCGCTCTCGCATCCGGTGCGCGTTACGCGGTTTGATGAGCGACGCATCGGCGTGCGCGGCACGCCGACGGATTGCGTGATGATGGCGCTGGGCCGGGTGATCGAGGGCAAGAAGCCCGACCTCATCCTCTCCGGCGTCAACCGGGGCGCAAATCTGGCCGAAGACGTCACCTATTCCGGCACGGTCTCCGCCGCCATGGAAGGCACGCTGGCGGGCATCCCCTCGGTTGCGCTCTCGCAAGCCTGCATCCAGCGCCCGGCAGGGCCAGAGGCGTTCGACGCCGCCCGGCAACACGCCGTGCCCGTGCTCAAAACCCTGCTGGCGGCGGGTTGGCCGTCGGATGTGCTCATCAACATTAACTTCCCGCCCTGCCCCGCCGCCGACGTGCGCGGCGTGCGCGTCACCCAGCAGGGCCTGCGCGATTACGGCAACCCGATCATCGAGGAGCGCACCGACGTGCGCGGCTTCACCTACTACTGGTTCGGCCTTGGCCGCGAGGTGGCCGAGCCCGGTCAGGAAACCGACCTCAAGGCGATGCGCGAGAACCACGTCTCCGTCACGCCGCTGCATCTGGACCTCACCCACAAGGGCTCCATGGCGGCCCTTGCGACGGCTTTTGCCAAGCGGGGCGGTTAAGGCTTTTGCAACTGCCCCTTAATCCCTAGACTGCGGGCCGTGACCTTAAGCATTCGACATATTCTCACGGCGAGCGCCCTTCTTTTGCTTGGCGCATGCACGTCCGGCTATGTCTCGGGCTATGAGGAAATGCGGGGCAGCACGACGGCACAGCCGCCCGCTCCTTCAAAGCAACAGTCGCCAAAGAAACAGACGGCAAAAAAGTCAGAGGCGAAGAAACAAACCGCCAAAAAGCAGGCCGAGAAAAAGCAAACGGCCAAGGCCCAGCCCAAAACCAGCAAGACAAGCGCGAGCCGTGAAGCAAATACCGCCCGAAAAACCACCGCCGCTCTCAATCAGGCACAGCTGAACAAAACCCGCGCCGCCACGTCGTCTTCGGCCCCGCCCAAGGCACAAGCTCAGGCGCAATCGGTTACGGGCGGCACGGTCACGGTCGGACCCGGCGAGACCCTGTTCGCCATCTCGCGCCGCACCGGCGTTGAGTTGCGGGACATTGTGGTCGCCAACGATCTGGAGCCGCCCTACGCGCTGCGCTCGGGCCAAAAGCTCACCATTCCGGCGGCCCGCTATCACATCGTGCGCCCGAGCGAGACGGGCTACAGCATCTCCCGCGCCTACGGCACGGACCTGACGACGCTGGCCCGCCTCAACAATCTGGAGAAGCCCTACGCCGTGCAGGTGGGCCAGCGCCTGCGCCTGCCGGCCTCTCCCACCCTCACCAACGGCGACAAGCCCCGCACCAACACAGCCTCGGCGTCCCGCCCGAGCACGGCCAAAGCCCAGACCGCAACCCAGAACACAACAACTGCCTCTGCATCGCCCCGGCCCGCCGCCAAAGCGCCGAGCGCCCCCGCCGTTGTCGCCAGAACCTTCTCTTGGCCGCTGACCGGGCGCATCCTCTCGCGCTTCGGGCCGAAGCAGGGCGGCCTCCACAATGACGGCGTCAACATCGCCGCCACGCAAGGCGCAACCGTGCGCGCCGCCGCCCCCGGCGTCGTCGCCTATGCGTCTGACGGTCTCAAGGGCTTCGGCTGGCTCATCCTCATCAAGCATGACGACAACTGGGTGACCGCCTACGCGCACAACGAAGCCCTGCTGGTCAAACGGGGCGATACGGTGCGCGCCGGTGAACCCATTGCCAGGGCGGGCCGCAGCGGCTCGGTCGATCGCCCGCAGCTGCACTTCGAGATCCGCAACGGTCGCCGCGCCGTTGATCCGCTCAAGCACCTCCCGCCCAATCCGGTCAGCTAAGTACAGCACGCGCAGCGCCCATTAACGCTTGCGCACAGCCGCTGACCCACTAGATTGTTTCCCTGAATGGGCGACCGGTTCAGGGGTGATTGCTTGACACTCAGCCTGCAAACTGTTAGCGCCCGCCATTCTTCAAGTTTTTTGAGATGAGGCTCTATCATGGCACGCGTCACCGTTGAGGATTGCGTCGAAAAGGTCCCCAACCGCTTCGACTTGGTACTCTATGCGGGGCAGCGCGCCCGCCAGATTTCCAGCGGTGCCGAGCTGACCCTCGACCGCGACCGCGATAAAAACCCGGTCGTGGCCCTGCGTGAGATCGCCGAAGAGACAGTCCTCCCGGAAAATC
>JAEZBH010000507.1 GCA_023427285.1 Pseudomonadota bacterium | reverse complement strand
CCGACTCTACGGCGTTCTGGACGGCAGCGAGGCCAGTTCCGCCGCATGGTGGGCGGAGGCTGCCACAAAAGAGGCGGAAGCGGCATGGGCTGAGAGCCGCCTGCCCATCGTAACGGGCGGCACCGGGCTTTACCTGCGCACGCTGCTGCACGGCATCGTGCCCGTGCCCGACATTGACGAAGACGTGCGCGGCAACGTGCGCGCCCGCATGGAAACGGAAGGCCCCGAGGCCCTGCACGCCGAGCTTGCCCGGCTTGATCCCGTCACGGCCGCGCGCCTTGGCCCGCGCGACCGCCAGCGAATCGCCCGCGCGCTGGAGGTGGTGCTGGCAACAGGCACGCCGCTCAGCCAGTTTCAGCAGGAGCGCACCGGCGGCTTGGCCGACCGTAAAGACGTTGGGCCGATCATCCGTTGCGTCATTCTGCCCGAGCGCGAGATTCTCTATGAGCGCTGCGACAGGCGGCTCGACGCCATGATCGCCGCAGGCGCGATTGATGAGGTAAAAAACTTGCTCGCGCGCGGCCTTGCCCCCGACATGCCGATCATGAAGGCCGTGGGCGTGCCCGAGCTTGCCGCCTTCATCAAAAAAGACATTGAATTACAAGAGGCTGTGACGTCAGCCCAGCAGGCGACGCGCAATTATGCGAAACGCCAATACACCTGGTTTCGCAACCAATGCCGCGATTGGCACTTCATCAACGCGCACGATCCGGAAATTCATAAGGCCGAAATTGCAACAATATTACGGGATGGCGGCTTGACTTTGAAAGTTTTAAACAATACCTAGGCCGACATTGTGCATCGCGACATAAGGGTGGGCAAACTGTCCCTCCGACATCGCGATAAGAAGTTGCAAGCGCCGCAGTTAACAGGCGGCACTGAAGGAGTAGAAGCATGAGCAGCGAGCCGATTCCCGGCGCGGAAATCATCGTTCAGGCCCTGACGGACCTGGGCGTAGAGGTCGTGTTCGGCTACCCCGGCGGCGCCGTGCTTCCCATTTACGACGCGCTTTTCCGCCAGAACAAGATTCGCCACATCCTCGCCCGCCACGAGCAAGGCGCGGTTCACGCAGCGGAAGGCTATGCCCGTTCCACCGGCAAGCCGGGCGTCGTTCTGGTGACTTCGGGTCCGGGCGCAACCAATGCCGTCACCGGCATCACCGATGCGCTGCTGGATTCGATTCCCATCGTCGTGCTGACGGGCCAGGTCGCCACGCACATGATCGGCAATGACGCCTTTCAGGAGTGCGATACGGTCGGCATCACCCGCCACTGCTCCAAGCACAACTATCTGGTGAAGGACGTCAACCGTCTGGGCGGCGTCGTCCACGAGGCGTTCTACATCGCCACCAACGGTCGCCCCGGTCCGGTTGTCATCGACATCCCGAAAGACATCCAGATCGCCAAGGCCCCCTACACCAACCCCGGCAAGATCGAGCACAAGACCTACCGTCCGGTGGTTCAGGGCGAGCAGTCCGACATCGAGACCGCGATCGAGATGATGGCCAATGCCAAGCGTCCGGTGCTCTACACCGGCGGCGGCATCATCAACGCCGGTCCGGAAGCGGCTGACCTGCTGCGCGAGCTTCAGGAGCTGACCGGCTTCCCCGTCACCTCGACGCTGATGGGCCTGGGTGCATTCCCGTCGCAGTCCGAGGCATTCCTCGGCATGCTGGGCATGCACGGCACCTATGAGGCGAACCTTGCCACCCACGGCGCGGACGTTCTCATCTGCCTTGGCGCGCGCTTCGATGACCGCGTGACTGGCCGTGTTGACCTGTTCTCGCCGAACTCGAAGAAGATTCACGTCGATATCGACCGCTCGTCCATCAACAAGAACGTGCTGGTGGATCTGGGCATCGTCGGCGACGTCGGCAACGTCATGGCCGAGATGATCCGCATCTGGAAGGAGCGCAAGCTCGCCTCCCAGCCGCTTGGCGACTGGTGGAGCCAGATCAATACGTGGCGCGAGCGCAAGTGCCTGGCCTACCGCCAGCAGGGCGCAGAAATTCTGCCGCAGCACGCCATCTCGCGCCTGTATGAGGCGACGAAGGACAAGAGCCCGATCATCACGACCGAAGTCGGCCAGCACCAGATGTGGGCGGCCCAGTATTTCGGCTTCGAGAACCCGAACAAGTGGCTGACCTCGGGCGGCCTTGGCACCATGGGCTACGGCCTGCCCGCCGCCATCGGCGCGCAGCTGGGCAACCCGGATGCTCTGGTCATCGACATCGCGGGCGAAGCCTCGATCCTGATGAACATTCAGGAGATGTCCACCGCCAAGCAGTACCGCCTGCCGGTGAAGATCTTCATCCTGAACAACGAATACATGGGCATGGTCCGCCAGTGGCAGGACCTGACCTATGAGGGCCGTTATTCCGAGAGCTACTCGGAAGCCCTGCCTGACTTCGTGAAGCTGGCCGAAGCCTACGGCTGGACCGGCCTGCGCATCGAGACCGAAGCTGAGCTGGATGCCGGCATCCAGAAGATGATCGAGACGCCCGGCCCGGTGATGGTCGACTGCCGTGTGGCGAAGCTGGAAAACTGCTTCCCGATGGTGCCCTCGGGCGCGGGCCACAACGAAATGATCCTCAGCCCCGAGCAGGTCTCGGGCGAGCTGTCCGAGGAGGCTCAGGCCCTCGTCTAAGCGATCCGGCTCCCGGCCTGCGCGCCGGGGGCCATTTCCCCTTCCCCACGGAGCTTGTGGCAGCGCCCTGCACGCAGTGCGCCTGATCCAAGGATGAACCATGTTGCAGCAGACCACTCAGATTGAGCGCCATACCCTCAGCGTCCTCGTCGATAACGAGGCGGGCGTTCTGGCGCGCGTGATCGGCCTTTTCTCCAGCCGCGGCTACAACATCGACAGCCTGACGGTGGCCGAGGTCACGCAGGACCAGTCGATCAGCCGCATCACCATCGTCACCTCCGGCACGCCGGTCGTCATCGAGCAGATCAAGGCCCAGCTTGAGCGGCTGGTGCCGGTGCACTCGGTGGCCGATCTGACCGTGCAGGGGCCGCACATCGAGCGCGAGATGGCGCTGGTGAAGATTGTGGGTCAGGGCGAGAAGCGCGTCGAGGCGCTGCGTCTGGCCGACATCTACCGCGCCCGCGTGGTCGATGCCTCAACCCAGAGCTTCGTGTTCGAAATCACCGGCTCGTCCGACAAGGTGAACACGTTCATTGAACTGATGCGGGAACTCGGGCTGGCCGAAGTGGTGCGCACCGGCGTCGTTGCCATTGCGCGCGGCACCACCACGCTTACAACTGCACAGTAAAAACAAACACAGATCAACGATCTGCGGGCAAACCTCAAAGGGGCCGGGTTCCCCGGGCCGGAAGACAACAGAAGGGACGAACACATGCGCGTCTATTACGATCGCGACGCCGACCTGAACCTGATCACGGGCAAGAAGATTGCCATCCTTGGCTACGGCAGCCAGGGCCACGCCCACGCGCAGAACCTGCGCGACAGCGGCGTGAAGGAAGTCGCGATCGCGCTTCGTCCGGGTTCGGCCTCCGCCAAGAAGGCAGAAGCTGCAGGCTTCAAGGTGCTCAGCAACAAGGAAGCCGCCCAGTGGGCAGACGTCCTGATGATCCTGGCTCCGGACGAGCACCAGGCCGCCATCTGGGAAAACGACCTGAAGGGCAACATGAAGCCGGGTTCGGCTCTGGCCTTTGCTCACGGTCTGAACATCCACTTCGGCCTCATCGAGCCGCAGGCTGACATCGACGTGATCATGATCGCGCCGAAGGGTCCGGGCCACACCGTGCGCGGCGAATACGTGAAGGGCGGCGGCGTGCCGTGCCTGATCGCTGTTCATCAGGACGCCTCGGGCAACGCTCACGACATCGCTCTGGCCTACGCTTCGGGCGTTGGCGGCGGCCGTTCGGGCATCATCGAGACCAACTTCCGCGAAGAGTGCGAAACCGACCTGTTCGGCGAGCAGGCCGTTCTGTGCGGCGGCGCGACCGCTCTGGTTCAGGCTGGCTTCGAGACGCTGGTTGAAGCCGGCTACGCTCCGGAAATGGCCTACTTCGAGTGCCTGCACGAGCTGAAGCTGATCGTCGACCTGATGTATGAAGGCGGCATCGCCAACATGCGCTACTCGATCTCGAACACCGCTGAATACGGTGACATCAAGACCGGTCCGCGCATCATCACCGAAGAGACCAAGAAGGAAATGAAGCGCGTTCTGGCCGACATTCAGTCGGGCCGCTTCGTGAAGGACTTCGTTCTCGACAACCGCGCCGGTCAGCCGGAGCTGAAGGCCAGCCGCATCGCCGCCAAGCGTCACCCGATCGAAGAGACCGGTGCCAAGCTGCGCGCGATGATGCCGTGGATCAGCGCCAACAAGCTGGTCGACCAGACCAAGAACTAATTCTGCACCCACGACAGGTCAGAAAGACGGCGGGCGCTGCCACCACACGGTGACAGCGCCCGTTCTC
>JAEZBH010000518.1 GCA_023427285.1 Pseudomonadota bacterium | reverse complement strand
TGGCGTGCTGGCTATGGTCTATCGCCGCACAGACGGTAATATAGGCTGGGTAGAACCGCAGTCACAGCGTCAGCCCGAGATGGCCTGACGGACTGCCCGAGAGGTTCTCAAGCCCCGCCCCTTGCGGGCGGAATTTGAAGAGCGAGAAAGACAGACATGGAACTCGAGGATTTGCTTGTCCCCGGCGCTGTAGCTGCCGGCGTCAAAGCCACATCGAAGAAACAGCTGCTAGGGGTTCTTGCCGCGCAAAGCGGTAAACTGCTCAATATGGATGAGCGCCTCATTCTGGAAGCCATTCTGGAGCGTGAACGGCTGGGCTCGACCGGTCTTGGCGGGGGCGTTGCCATTCCCCACGCCAAGCTGCCGGGCCTGAAGGCGGTCACGGGCGTTTTCATGCAACTGGAAACCCCGCTGGACTTCGATGCGCTTGACGGCAAGCCGGTCGACCTCGTCTTCCTCCTGCTCTCGCCGGAGGATGCGGGCGCGGAACACCTGAAGGCGCTGGCACGCGTCTCCCGCCTGTTCCGCGATCAGGCAACACTGGCCAAACTGCGCGGCTCTTCCTCAGGAGACGCCCTCTACGCGCTCCTCGCCGCACACGGCCAGCAAAAAGCCGCCTGACGCAGGTTCTTTTCTGAACACACACACCAGAAAGGCCCGGCCCACCGCCGGGCCTTTTTGTTTGTCGGCAGGTTTTATTGAAGTTTTTTCGCAGGAGGGTCTCAACCCTCCTGCACCTCCCCTTCCTTATCGGGCCGCGCCTAGAGCGGTTTGCAACCTGCTTGCAGCAGGTCGCCCGCTCTAACTCCTTTGTTGGTCGCGCTTTCTTAACCGCAAAACATGCGTTTTGCTCGAAAGTCGCTCTAAGGGAAAGACCGGGTGCGCTCGCATACTCAAAAACAAGAAAAGGGCCGCGCCCTTTATGACGGACGCGGCCCTTTGAATGGAATGGGGTGCAGGGGTTATAGACCCCTGCAAAAAAACATTTTAACCCAATACCTTAATCCAACCCTCAATCCACCTTGTGGTAGATTGCCGAGCCTTTCTCGCGGAATTCGCGGGATTTCTCGGCCATGCCTGCCAGCGGATCGACGCCTGTATCCACGCCCGCCACGTCGTTCTGGGCGCGGGCGGCGTCGCGGATGTCCTGGCTGATTTTCATCGAGCAGAACTTGGGGCCGCACATGGAGCAGAAGTGGGCGACCTTGTGGGCGTCCTTCGGCAGGGTTTCGTCGTGATATTCGCGGGCCGTGTCCGGGTCGAGCGAGAGGTTGAACTGGTCCTCCCAGCGGAACTCGAAGCGGGCGCGGGACAGCGCGTCGTCACGCATCTTGGCTGCCGGGTGGCCCTTGGCGAGGTCTGCCGCGTGGGCGGCGATCTTGTAGGCGATAACGCCGTCCTTCACGTCGTTGCGGTCGGGCAGGCCAAGGTGCTCCTTGGGCGTGACGTAGCAGAGCATGGCGGTGCCGAACCAGCCGATCATCGCCGCGCCGATGGCGGAGGTGATATGATCGTAACCCGGCGCGATGTCGGTCGTGAGGGGCCCGAGCGTGTAGAAGGGCGCTTCGGCGCAGACTTCCAGCTGCTTGTCCATGTTCTCCTTGATCTTGTGCATGGGCACGTGGCCCGGGCCTTCGATCATGACCTGGCAGTCTTTCTTCCACGCAACGTGGGTCAGTTCGCCCAGTGTCTCCAGTTCGCCGAACTGGGCGGCGTCGTTGGCGTCTGCGATCGAGCCGGGGCGCAGGCCGTCGCCCAGCGAGAACGACACGTCATAGGCGCGCAGGATGTCGCAGATTTCGTCGAACGCCTCGTAGAGGAAGTTCTCCTTGTGGTGCGCCAGACACCACTTGGCCATGATCGAGCCGCCGCGGCTGACGATGCCGGTGGTGCGGTTGGCGGTCAGCGGCACGTAAGCGAGGCGAACGCCCGCGTGGATGGTGAAGTAGTCCACGCCCTGCTCGCACTGCTCGATGAGCGTGTCGCGGAAGACTTCCCAGTTCAGCTCTTCGGCGATGCCGCCCACCTTCTCCAGCGCCTGATAGATGGGCACGGTGCCGATGGGGACCGGCGAGTTGCGGATGATCCAGTCGCGGATGTTGTGGATGTTGCGGCCCGTGGACAGGTCCATAACGTTATCCGCGCCCCAGCGGATGGCCCAGACCAGCTTGTCCACCTCTTCGGCCACCGACGAGGTGATGGCCGAGTTGCCGATGTTGGCGTTGATCTTCACGAGGAAGTTGCGGCCGATAATCATCGGCTCGGCTTCGGGGTGGTTGATGTTGGCCGGAATGATGGCGCGGCCCCGGGCGATTTCATCGCGCACGAACTCGGGCGTGATGAAGTCGGGGATCTGCGCGCCCATGGGGTTGCCATCGCGGAGCAGCTGTTCCTTCGTCGCCTTGCGGCCCAGGTTCTCGCGGATGGCGATGAATTCCATCTCGGGCGTGACGATCCCGGCGCGTGCATAGGCCAGCTGGGTGACGGCCTTGCCCGCCTTGGCGCGCAGCGGCTGATGGCGCACCGGGAACTCCGGCACGAGATACTGACCCTCGGCAAAGCCGTTGTCTTCCGGCTTCACATGGCGGCCAGTGTAGGCCTCCACATCGCCGCGCCCCTCGATCCACGGGCTGCGGATGCGCGGCAGACCGCGGGTGATGTCGATGGTGGCGTTCGGGTCGGTGTAAGGGCCGGAGGTGTCATAGACGATGACCGGCGGCTCATTGGCAGAGGGGGCCAGCGCGATCTCGCGCATCGGCACGCGCATGGCGGCGCAACCGTCGCCCACGGCGTAAATCTTGCGCGAGCCCATGATCGGGCCGGTGGTGACGTTCAGTTCTTTGGGTGACAAAGGCTTGTTCATGTGGACCTCCACGGCATGTTTGCCCAAGAGATCCGGCCCCGTGCTCAGGCTGCGAGACGGGTGGCAATAATCGATCTGTTGCGATCTGCACCCTTAACTCCATCCCTCCGCCGGTATGATCCGGATCAGGTTCTAAGGGTTCCCACGCTCCGGCAGGGTCTGTACGATCCTGTCCAGCCAGCGGTATCTCAGCCTCTTGACGAGGCTCCCCTTGGATGCGCTCATTATCTAGACGCTTCGTGAGGCTGTCAATGTGAGCCAAGGTCTAATGCCAGCGGGGGGCTGGTAGATATTAGCAAATAAATAGCGTACTGTTGGTCAACACAGGCGAAATGGTGGTTGCCATGCTTGATCAGGTAATACTTGCGGACTCCCTTGCCGATTCAGCGGAAAAGCGCCGGTTCCGGCGTCGTCCGGTGCTGTGGAAAGGTCATGTGGACGTGGCCAGCCACAGGCTGTCTTGCCGCCTGCGCGATATTGCACCGGGCGGCATGCTGGCGGAGCTGGACCTGCCGCTGGCAGCGGGTGCCGAGCTGAAAATAACGCTGCCGCAGGCCCACAGGCCGTTGCCCGCAACCGTTGCGTGGTCACGCGGCACGCTGCACGGCCTGTCGTTCAACGAGCCGCAAGCCCTTGTTGCCGCAGCCTTCGGCAACCGAGCGGAAATGCTGGGCCTGGAGAGGGCGGAGCGCCGCGCGCAATGATGCTTCCGCGTTTGGTAACTCGCGTATGGGTTTCGGCCCTTGTCAGGCGTTGCAACGTGCAGGGCGTGGCGGCCACGGTTATCCGCCACGGCTATGACGAGGCCGGGGCCGTGCTGCTGCTGGCGCGTCATCGCAACGGCCAGTGCCAGCTGTTCGGCGCCACGCAGCAAGGCATTGACCAGCAAGACGGGGGCCGCGCCTGGCTGCCACTGACCGGGCGTGATCCCGTAAGCGAAGCGGACGCTGAGGAAATTATCGCCAAACAGAAGCGTTTCGACCCCGATCTATGGGTGGTGGAGATCGAAACGGACCGTCCGCAGGATTTTTTGGATGAAATTGTTTTGACTCAATGATGAATGGGTCAGACTGTTCAATCTCCCGGATCGACCTAAAACAGTATCGTTGGCGCAAGCGTTTACAGAACGGCTGATGTTGTGATGTATGACCCCACACTGATGAGCTTTGTCAGCCCGGAGTTGATCGAAAGCTATCAGAAATGGACGGGCAACGCCGTTGCCCAGCTGCGCACATTGGCCAAAGACTGGAAAGAGGCACGCCGCAGCGCCGAAGCCTCCCGCGCAGAAATTCACGAAATTGCACACAACATCAAAGGCATGGGCACAAGCTTCGGCCATCCGCTGATGACGGATGCCGGGCGCTCCCTTGCCGATTTTCTGCGCCTGAAGCCGAATGTGCCGGATGAACTTGCGGTGATCGAGGCCCATATCGCAGCGCTGGAGCACATCCTTGCGCTGGGCCCCGGCGAACACGATGACATGAGAGAACGGCTGATCGCGCCTTTGCACCTGCTCACGGGGCTTGAGACAACGCAGGCCTGACAGCCTCTTTTGTTCCCTGTTTGGTCTGATATGCTGGGAAAATGCCGGACCAGCCCTCTCCCCTGAACCCCCATCTGCCTGAGCCGCTCGATACCCCGCTTGACGCCAAATCCGTAGCGCGCGGCGTCAGTCGCCTGCTCTACCGCATGGGCAGCGCCGCCATCTGCGAATTCCCGCTGGGCAACGGTCGCCGCGCCGATGTGGCGGGCCTGTCTTCCAAAGGGCGGCTGTGCCTCGTTGAGATCAAGGTTTCCCTCTCCGACCTGCGCGGCGATACAAAATGGCCCGAATATCTGGACTACTGCGACGAATTCTACTTCGCCGTGCCCGCAGGCTTCCCTCTGCACGATTTCGACACCCCCGCCTTCCTGCCGGAACAGGCCGGGCTCATCGTCGCCGACCGCTTCGAGGCCGCCATCCTGCGCCCCGCCGCCCCCCTGCCGCTGAACGCCAGCCGCCGCAAAACCGAAATGCTGCGCTTCGCCCGCCACGCGGCGCACCGGCTGTTTTTCCACCTCGATCCGGGGTTTGAG
>JAEZBH010000508.1 GCA_023427285.1 Pseudomonadota bacterium | reverse complement strand
ACTGAGCAGGACTTAGTTTCGCAGTTCAGCTATGCATTTTCTGCATGGATGGGGGGGGGTATGGCACCCGCCCCATTTGGATCAGCCGCCCACGCGGCCGAGGATGGCAACCCAGGCATCCTCGTCGATCACCTGAACGCCCAGCTCCGCCGCCTTCTTCAGCTTGGAACCAGCACCCGGCCCGGCCACCACGATGTCGGTTTTCTTTGAGACCGACTTGGCGATCTTCGCCCCCAGCCGCTGGGCGCGGTCTTCGGCTTCCTCGCGGGTCATTTGCGCCAGCGATCCGGTGAACACCATGGTCTTGCCGCTGACTTCCGATTCCACCGTCTCGAACACGAACGGCTCAACCGTCACTTCAGACAGAAGATCGTTCACGACCTCAACGTTGTGCGGCTCGGCAAAGAAATCAACCAGCGCCTCGGCCACAACCGGCCCCACCTGCGCAATGCCGATGCGCAGCTGCATTTCCTGCGCCAGCCGCTTGTCGGCATCCGCCTCGCTCATGCCGTTGGCGCGCCATTGGCCCACCAGCCCGGCCCGCTCCTGCCCCAGCGTCTCCAGCGCGGTGCGCAGCGCCTCTATGGTGCCGTAGCCCTTGGCGAGATCGCGCGCCGTCACCTCGCCCACATGGCGGATGCCCAGCGCATAGATAAAGCGATCCAGCGCCACCGTGCGACGGGTCTCGATAGAGGCCAGCAGGTTGTTGACCGATTGCGGCCCCCAGCCCTCGCGCCGCTTGATCTCGTCGGCGCGGTCGCGCAGCCGGAAAATGTCGGCAGGCGCATTAATGAAGCCGTCGGCGAAAAACGCCTCGATGCTGCGCTCGCCCAGCCCCTCGATGTCGAAGGCGGTGCGCGACACGAAATGGCGCAGGCGCTCCACCCGCTGCGCCGCGCAGATCAGGCCGCCCGTGCAGCGGCGGATGGCTTCTCCCGCCTCGCGCTCGGCATGGCTGCCACACACCGGGCAGGTGTGGGGGAATTCGTATTTCTTCGGCTCCGGGTCTGTCGGGCGGCGCTCCAGCACCGCGCCCACGATCTGCGGAATAACGTCGCCCGCACGCTGCACGATCACCGTGTCGCCCACGCGCACGTCCTTGCGCGCGATCTCGTCCTCGTTGTGCAGCGGCGCATTGGAGACGACGACGCCGCCCACCGTCACCGGCTCCAGCTTGGCCACCGGCGTCAGCGCGCCGGTGCGGCCCACCTGAATTTCGATGGCGCGCAGCACGGTCGTTGCCTGCTCGGCGGGGAACTTGTGCGCCGTTGCCCAGCGGGGCGAGCGGGCCACCTGCCCCAGCCGGTCCTGCCAGTCGAGCCGGTCAACCTTATAAACCACGCCGTCGATATCATAATCGAGTGATGCCCGATCCGCCTCGATCTGCCGGTAGAATGCGAGAATCTCCGCCAAGGTCTCGCAGCGGCGAATGAGCGGATTGACCGGAAAACCGTAGCCCTTGAGAGCCTGCAACATGCCCCACTGGGTATCAGCCGGAAGCGCGGAGACCTCGCCCCACGCATAGGCGAAGAAGCGCAGCGGGCGCTTGGCCGTCACTGTCGGGTCAAGCTGGCGCAGGCTGCCCGCCGCCGCGTTGCGCGGGTTGGCGAACCCCTTGTCACCGCTTGCCGCCTGCGCCTCGTTCAGCCGCAGGAACGCGGCCTTGGGCATGTAGATTTCGCCGCGCACTTCCAGCACCTCGGGCCAGCTCTCGCCGAACAGGTGGGGCGGCACGTCCGCAATGGTGCGCACATTGGCGGTCACGTCCTCGCCCTCGCTGCCATCGCCGCGCGTGGCGGCGGAGACCAGCTTGCCCTTCTCGTAGCGCAGCGACATCGACAGGCCGTCGATCTTCGGCTCGGCGACGATGCATACGTCCGCCTCCGCCCCTAGCCTCAGGAAGTTCTTCACCCGCGCCAGGAAGTCGATCACGTCCCCGTCTTCGAACGCATTGTCGAGAGAGAGCATGGGCTTTGCGTGCCTGATCTTGCTGAACCGGCCAACCGGGCTTGCCCCCACCTGATGCGGCGCGCTGAACAGGTCCACCAGATGCGGGAACTTCGCCTCGATCGCCCGGTGGCGCTGCACCAGCCCGTCATAGGCGGCGTCAGAGATCGTTGGCGCGTCTTCCTGATAGTAACGCTTGTTGTGCTCTGCGATTTCCGCCGCCAGCCAGCCGAGCTCAGCCTTGGCTTCTTTTTCAGACAGGGCATCGATCGCCTTTCGGCGCAGCAGGAGACGATCCACGGGACCTAATCTTTCTTTTACGGCGATTTGTTTTCAATTTGCAGGAGGGTCTTAACCCTCCTGCACCTCCCTTTCAATTCAAAGGGCCGTGCGCGGCTATCCAAGGGCGCGGCCCAATGGAAGAGATTCCAGAAAGCACCTGAAACACGACCCGATCAACAAATGGGAGCGCGAGGGACAAGTCCCTCGCATAATCAAACCAACCTACGCTTTGAGCAACCGCTGGGCCTGCGCCCGCGCTTCATCGGTCACGATATCGCCCGAGAGCATACGCGCGATCTCTTCCCGCCGCTCGCCCTGGCTGAGGCGATGCACCGAGGTGCGCATACCGTCCTCATTCGCGGCCTTGGAGATCTGCCACTGGCAATCCGCGCTTGCGGCCACCTGCGGCGAGTGGGTGACAACCAGCACCTGCGTCTCGCGCCCAAGGCGGCTGAGGCGCTCACCGATGGCAGACGCCACCGAGCCGCCGACGCCCCGGTCGATTTCGTCGAACACCAGCGTACCGGCCACGCCCTCGCCCGCCAGCGCCACTTTCAGCGCCAGGATGAAGCGGGACATTTCACCGCCCGAGGCGATTTTCATCAGCGGACCGAACGGCGCGCTCGGGTTGGTGGAGATGGTGAACTCCACCCGGTCAGACCCGCCCGCGCTCCACGCGCTCTCCGGCAGGGTCTCAACCTCGGTCTTGAACTTGGCCGCATCCAGCTTCAGCGGCGGCAACTCGGCACCCATGGCCGCGTCCAGCTGGCTGGCAGCCTTGACGCGCAGCTTGTGCAGCTGATCGCAAGCAGCGGCAAACCGCTTCCACGCCTGCCGCTCTTCGGCCTCCAGCTTGCCAAGGCCCGCCTCACCCGCTTCCAGCGTCGCCAGTCGGCCCGACAGCTCCTCGCACAGCGCCGCCAGATCATCCACGCTGACCTTGTGCTTGCGCGCCATGGCGCGCAGCTCGAACAGCCGGGTTTCAACCGCCTCCACCCGCGCCGGATCGTAATCCATGGCATGACGGGCGCGAATCAGCGTGTCTTCCGCTTCCGTTGCATCGCTGACGGCCTGATCGAGAGCTTCCAGCGCCTTGGCCAGCACCTCGTCTTCCGAGGCCAGCCGTTCCAGCCTGCGTGCCGCCTGCCGCAGCTTTGACAGCCCGCCGTCGCTGGTGCCGAGGCATTCCAGAACCACATCCAGATCGCCCGCCAGCCGCTGGCCCTTGAGCATGGCGGCGCGTTCGTCCGCCAGCGTCTGCTCTTCGCCCGGCTCCGGCTTCAGCCGCTGCAATTCATCAACGGCATGGGTCAGCCATTCACGGTCCCGCTCGGCCTCGGCCAAACCAGCCTTGGCCCGCTCCAACGCCTCTCGCGCTGCAACCCAGGCCGCATGACTGCCTGCCGATGCCGCAAGCGCTTCGTCGTACCGCCCGAAGGCGTCCAGCAGATCACGGTGACCGCGCGGGTTAAGGAGGCCGCGCTCGTCGTGCTGGCCGTGGATTTCCACCAGCAAGCCGCCGATTTCGCGGAGCAAACCAACGCCCACCGGCTGATCGTTGATGAAAGCGCGTGAGCCGCCGTCGGCCTTCACGATGCGGCGCAGCAAGAGCGGCTCGCCGTCCTCAAGGCCCGCGTCCCGCACAAGCTTGCGGGCGGCATGGTCGGCGGGCAGCTCGAACGCCGCCGTCACGCTGGCCTGGGCCGCACCCCGGCGCACCATGGAGGATTCGCCTCGCGCGCCCAGCGCCAGCCCCAGACTGTCGAGCAGAATGGATTTACCCGCGCCGGTCTCGCCGGTCAGGACGCACAGCCCCGCCTCGAAATCGATGGTCAATGCCTCGATCAGCACCACATCGCGAATGGTGAGCGATGTCAGCATCGCGCGCCGATCAGCCCTCGGTCTGCGTTGCCGCCCCATCCGCCGCAGCGGACTGGTCCAGCGTCTTGCCGTCAAGCAGATCGTAAGACCGCTTGTACCACTTGGAGCTGGGGAAGTTATATCCCAGCACCGCCGCCGAACGCTGCGCCTCGGCCTGCATGCCAAGGCTCAGGTAGCACTCGGTCATGCGGTGCAGGGCTTCCGGCACATGAGAAGTGGTCTCGTACTTCTCGATCACGTTGCTGAAGCGGTGGATCGCCGCCAGGCACTCGCCGCGCACCTCGTACCACCGGCCCACTTCCATTTCCTTGCCCGCCAGATGGTCGCGGGTCAGGTCCAGCTTCAGGCGGGCATCAGCGGCGTAGGCCGAATCCGGGTAGCGGCGGGTCAGCTCGCTGAGCGCGTTCAGCGCCTGCTCGGTGATCTTCTGGTCGCGCCGCACATCAGAGATCTGCTCGTAGTAGGAAACCGCGATCAGATAGTAGGCGTAGGCTGCGTCCTTGTTGCCGGGGTGCAGCGAGAGGAACCGCTGCGCAGCCAGGATCGCCTCCTGATACTTGTTCGCCTGATAGTAGGAGAATGCCGACATCAGCTGTGCGCGCCGCGCCCAGGCCGAATAGGGGTGCTGACGCTCCACCTCGTCGAAGATCA
Source organism: Pseudomonadota bacterium (assembly GCA_023427285.1). Classification (GTDB taxonomy): domain Bacteria; phylum Pseudomonadota; class Alphaproteobacteria; order Sphingomonadales; family Sphingomonadaceae; genus Pedomonas. Next base: position 234 of record JAEZBH010000508.1, on the reverse strand, counting down.
ATGCGGCCTGTCCGTACTGTCCCCGGGCCAGCGTATCGGCCGCAAGGTTGTACAGGGTCTCCACGTCGCGGGCCACGTAGGTCAATTCCTTGTCGCCCTTGGCGCAGGCGGCCAAGGCAAGGCTCGCGCAGGCGACGAGCAGCAGACGGCGGACGGGCAGCTTTGAGTCGTTTCTCATCATGGTCTTTCTTTAGCGGAGCCGACGCCCTGGGCCAAGGTCTTGCAGTTGATGCA
>JAEZBH010000452.1 GCA_023427285.1 Pseudomonadota bacterium | reverse complement strand
TCATCATTGTGATTGGCAAGTCTGTTGGCGCGTTCTTTATCGTGCTGGCTTTCGGTTACCCGATCGCAACGGCACTGACCATTTCCGCCAGCCTGGCACAGATCGGTGAATTCTCCTTTATTCTTGCGGGCCTAGGTGTCTCTCTTGATCTATTGCCGGAACAGGGGCGGGATCTCATTCTGGCCGGTGCGATCATGTCGATCCTGCTCAACCCCATTGCCTTTGCGGCCATTGGCTGGCTGCGGCCGCGGCTGGAGAAGAATGCGGTTCTGGGTGCTATGGCGGGCAGCAAGGCGACGACCGCTCCTGCCAGCCCCGTTGTGGCCGAAGTGATGCAGGCGGAAGAGAATAGCGTTACCGAGAAAACCGGGCATACGATCCTCATCGGCTATGGCCGTGTCGGCAGCTTGGTCGGAGAGTCCCTGAAGAGGGGCGATCTGCCCTATCTGGTGATCGAAGACAGCGAGAAGGCCGTCTTTGCCCTCAGGGATCAGGGGATCGAGACGATCGCCGGAAACGCGGCCAAGGCGGATATTCTGCGTTCGGCCAATTTGGCGGAAGCGAAGCGGGTCATTGTCGCCATCCCGAACGCCTTCGAGGCGGGACAGGTTGTCCAGCAGGCAAGGGCCGCCAATCCGGTTGTCGATGTGATCGCCCGCGCCCATTCCGATGCGGAGGTCCAGTATCTGACCGACCTTGGCGCAAACTCGGTCATCATGGGCGAGCGCGAGATCGCACGGGCCATCATTGAGCGGGTGATGGAAAAGCAGCAGTCAGAACCCGAGCTTTCCGGGGGCGACGATGATGAGGACGATGGTGCTTCAGGGCAGGGCGCAGATCCCGTCGCCCGTTCCGCCCAGACGCATCCCGTAGTAGACGCTGCGGAGCCTGAGGACATGCAGACCAAGCCGTTCGGGCGGGAAGCGGGCGCTGCCTGAGGGGCGGCAGCGGCTTCCCCGACGTGCTCGCTCGCGTTGGATACGCCTTGAACGCATCCAAGGCTCTGCCAATGCGTATCCCCTCTACGGCGATCTGTATTTGCCTTGCAAAGCCGGTCTCCGTGTTTCGTCTCTACTCAGGGGAGCGACGGCATGACGCGATCCAGACTGATGTGCATGGCACTTGCCTGCCTGTGCGTTGCGGGCTGCGGAGAGGGACAGGGGCAGCGCGCCGAAGAGGTACCCGAAACGGTGACGGGCGCGGAGGCGGTGCAGGACGACAAGACCTATTCCGCCAACGGCACCATAACGGCAATTGCCGGCAATCAGGTCACCATTGCACATGAGGCGGTCAAGGGGCTGGACTGGCCCGCGGCAACGGCCGACTTTCAGGCCCAGAAACTGGATCAGATTATTGACCTGCGCCCCGGCGACAAGGTGTCGTTCAGCTTCAATCAGGCTGGCGGGCAATATATCCTCACCCGCATAGAGAGGCAGAAAGGCTAGGGCGTCTCTGCCAGCCCCCCGTTTGCTGTAAAATTGGCCTCGCCGTTCCGAGGGCATGTTTGTTACATGTGAAACGATATTAGGCGGGCGCAGCTTGCCGGGTTCAGCGCAAGGGGTGGGGATGATGTTGCGAGACAAGCTGATTTTTGCGGCACTGCGGGCTGGTATGACGGCAATGGTAGCCTCTGGCCTTCTGCTTTACACCTCAACGCCAGCAGTTGCTGCCGCTGAGGTAAGCGATACGGCTGAGGCTGCGTTCGAGCGGTATCGCACCCTGATTAACACGCACGATTTCGATCAGCTTGCAGCCTCTGTCATTGCGCCGGATGCGCTGTTCGTCTTCACGGACAAGGCGCATCGAGGTCTTGAGGAAGTGCGCGCTGCTTTCAATCGCACATGGTCCGTACTTCCCGATGAGGTTTACACCATGACCGGAGCGCAATGGCTGGCACAAGATGCAAGCTCGGCATTGGTCGTATTCCGCTATGATTACCGCGGCACGACGAAGGAAGGGCTCGCCCTTTCAGGAGGCGGTCACGGCACCAACCTTTACAAGAAAACGCTGTCGGGCTGGAGGCTTGCTTATGAGCACCTCAGCCATGACCCCAAGCCCGCTCCCGCTCCCGCTCCAGCGCCCGTGCCGGATCAGCTGAAGCGGTAGCCTGAAATAGCCTTGCCCAGAACGCGCTCGTTATAATCGCGTGTGCCGGGGGCGCTTCCTGCCGCGCCAGCAGCCACCATGAGCGGGATCAGGTGTTCAGGCGTCGGGTGAGCGCCGCGCGCACTGGGAGCATCTTCCCAGTGCGCCAAACGGATGGCGCGCTCGTCGGCATCGACTTCTGTCAGGGTTTCCGTCAGCCAGGTATCGAATTCCTCGGCAATGCGGTCGCCGGGGCCGGGGCCGAAGTACGACAGGTTGTGATAGCTCATGCCAGAGCCGATAATCAGCACGCCTTCGCCTCGCAGCGGGGCAAGCGCTCGCCCGATGGCCAGATGGTCGGCGGCATTCTGATTTTTCTTGTAGCGAGAGTTGCAGAACCGGAATGCGGGCTTCGGGAAAGCTCACCATAAGCGGAATGAAAACGCCATGGTCAAGCCCGCGCTCGGTCTGCGTCTCCGTCGCAATGCCTGCCTGCTCCAGCAGATCCTGCACCCGACCGGCAAGATCCGGCGCACCGGGGGCCGGGTATTTCAGGCTGTAGGTGTGCTCGGGAAAACCGTAATAATCATAGAACAGCGTTGGCTGGGGAGCGGCATTCAGCGTGGGCCGCTTGGTCAGCCAATGGGCCGAAATGACCAGAATTGCCTTTGGCTGCTGACCGAGCGTGGCGGGCAGGCCGCGCAAGTAAGCTTCCATGGCGTGCCATGTATCAGCGGGCCAGCCCCTTGGCGGGTCCATGAAAAAGCAAGGGCCGCCGCCATGGGGAATGAAAAGGGTCGGCAAGGGGGAAGGCGTCGTCATTGTTCACTCCGGGCAAGGAGGGCGGGTTGCGCGCGTTGGCTGCGCGGTCCTCGTCTCTATCATTAAGGGTAAGCTCTCATTTGCAAAACTCCCGATTTCGGGAAGCAGAATTTCCGCATCAGGGATAATCGTGGGGAACTGCGGCCTAGCAGAAACAGGAGGATCAAAGGCGGCATTCATATTCCCGCTCGCCGGTTTGAGGCGCTGGTGCCATCATCTTGTCCGCTTAAAAGACGGGGAGGGAAGAGAATGACCAAGGGCAGGCTGGCCGGACGGGCTGCGATCGTAACCGGCGCGGGCGATGGCGTGGGGCTGGGAATTGCATCACGGTTTGCGGCAGAAGGCGCTGCCGTGCTGGTTGCCGAATTCAACGAGGAAACCGGAGCGGCGGCGGCAGAGGCTTTGAGGGCCCGCGGCGCAAGCGCTGAATTCATTCAATGCGATGTGACCGATAAGGCGCAGGTTGAGGCCATGGTTGCCGCCTGCGTCCGGCGCTTCGGGTCCGTCGATATTCTGGTGAACAACGCATATCGGGGCATGGGATACAGCCGCGTCGAGAAGATGGCGGACGAGAATTTCGACCATGCCATCAAGATCAATTTCTGGGCGGCGAAATGGTCGATGACGGCCGCCTTTGCCCACATGAAGGGCAAGGGCTGGGGCCGGATTATCAATGTTGCCTCCCTCAACGGCGTGAATGCCCACATGGGCACCGCAGACTACAACATCAGCAAGGAAGCGCTGCGCACATTAACCCGCACGGCTGCGCGGGAGTGGGCACCTTACGGCATTTGCGCCAATATCATCTGCCCTGCAGCGGCTTCTTCATCGTTCCGGAACTTTTCGGAGCGTCAGCCGCAGCTTGCCGCAGCCATGGCGGCGGCCAACCCGATGGGGCGCATGGGGGATCCGGAGCGGGACATTGGCGGTGTTGCTGTATTTCTTGCCAGCGAAGATGCGCGGTATCTGACCGGCAACACCCTGTTCGTCGATGGCGGCGGGCACATCAACGGCGTTGCCTGGGCGCCTGACCTGCCGGAATAAACCTTGGGGCAGGCGACCTTGATGCC
>JAEZBH010000377.1 GCA_023427285.1 Pseudomonadota bacterium | reverse complement strand
CCTTCTTCAGCGCGCCCTCGCACTCGGGGCAGGTCGTCAGGGCGATCCGGGCCTCTCCAAGTTCTATCTGTCGCTTCAGGACGATCTGCTGCGCATCTTCGGACCCCAGACCCGCATGGACGCCATGCTGGTGAAACTGGGCCTGCAGGAAGGCGAGGCCATCATCCACCCGTGGATCAACAAGGCCATCGAGAAGGCGCAGCACAAGGTTGAGGCGCGCAACTACGATATCCGCAAGCAGCTGCTCCAGTACGACGACGTGATGAACGACCAGCGCAAGGTCGTGTACGACCAGCGCCGCGACATCATGGACAGCGAATCGGTCACCGACATCGTCAACGACATGCGGGCCGAGGCCATCAACGCCATCGTATCGGATGCCTGCCCGCCCAACTCCTACCCGGAGCAGTGGAAGGTCGAGACGCTGAAGGCCGAGGTGGAGCGCATCTTCGGTCTGCAACTGCCGATCGAGGAGTGGGTACAGGAATCCGCCGTTGACCAGATGATGCTGGAGGAGCGCATCTCTGCCGCAGCTGCCCAGCAGATCGAGGAGAAGGTCACGCTGGTGGGCAACGAGCTGTGGCAGCAGATCGAGAAGAGCCTGCTGCTTCAGGCGATCGACCAGCACTGGAAGGAGCATCTGGCAACCCTGGATGCCCTGCGTCAGGTCATCCACCTGCGCGCCTATGCCCAGCGCAACCCGCTGAACGAATACAAGTCGGAAGCCTTCGCGCTGTTCGAGCGCATGCTGGTTGCGGTGCGCGCCCATGTGTCAGAGCTGATCTCGCGCGTCCACTTCCAGGCGCCTCCGCCGCTGGAGCTGCCCGAGGAGATGGTGCAGACCCACATCGACCCCTTCACGGGCGAGAACGACGCCTTGCCGTCGCGAGTGCCGGAGTTCTCCTTCGGAGCGGTTCCGGCCGGGGTGATGACCATGGCCGCGCTGTCGCCGCAAGAAGCGGATGCCGCGCGCGAGGTGGCCGAGCAGTATCAGTTCGGCCCCGGATTCGATCCGGAGAATCCGGCAACGTGGGAGGAGTTCGTCTCCCGCAATACGCCGTGCCCCTGCGGCTCCGGCCGTAAGTACAAGCACTGCCACGGCCAGGACTGAGCCTGAGGGCGCGGCAGGGCGGGCGTTGTCCTGACCCTGCGCCTGCGCCCGGCAACGGCTGGGGTGCTGTTGGGAGCCGACTATGAGCGGCGTCTTCGGTCGATGGACCGGGGGCGCCGTTTCGCTGTTGTGGCTGCTGCTAAGGTCCAGCCGTCCGGTCCCGCGAATCGTCTCTATGCGCGACGTGCTGCCTGGCTTTCCGTGCCGCGAATCTGCTGAATTTCTGATTCGAGCGGCGGGCGCAATATGCGGTATTCTGGTGCAATCATGCGTGCCCAATTCCCGGTCCACTCGTTTAATTCAATGGTCAGTGGGGCGCAGTGAGCCAGGGAGAATCGAGCAGGCGCCAGCTTCTCCCATTGTTTCGAGCCGAACCCATGTCGAGCCTTTCAATTAAAGTCGCCTTTTGCTAATTTTGTTGCGCACTGTTGCGGTGCGGAATGGGGTCGCGGTTTTGGCGCAAGGCTGACGGTGCGGCCCCTGCAGGAAGAATCCCGTTGACGGGGCTGAGCCACGGCAATATAAGCCGCCGTCGCTCGTGGGTTAGTGGTCGGCAATCGTCCGAGACGCTACCCGTGCGAGCTAGAGAGCTGACAGACGGAGTATATTGCGCGCTGGCCTATGGAAGGGCTGGAAACAGCGGTCCGTCCAGGCTCCGTTTTTTTATGCGCAAGCCTGCTCATCAAGGGGCAGATAGAGATTGTGAGGCGGTAAAGGATGCCGACGATTAACCAGCTGGTCCGCAAGGGCCGCGAACCGCAGAAGGCTCGCAACAAGGTGCCTGCAATGGAGGCTTGCCCCCAGAAGCGTGGCGTCTGCACGCGTGTCTATACGACGACCCCGAAGAAGCCGAACTCGGCGCTTCGCAAGGTCGCCAAGGTGCGTCTGACCAATGGTTTTGAAGTAATCGGCTACATCCCGGGCGAAGGTCACAACCTCCAGGAACACTCCGTTGTGCTTATCCGCGGCGGCCGTGTGAAGGATCTTCCCGGCGTGCGCTACCACATTCTGCGTGGCGTCCTCGACACCCAGGGCGTCAAGGATCGTCGCCAGAGCCGTTCGAAGTACGGCGCGAAGCGGCCGAAATAAGGAGTTTGACCGATGGCTCGTCGTCGTCGTCCTGAAAAGCGCGAAGTTCTTCCCGATCCGAAGTTCGGGGATGTCGTGCTGACGAAGTTCATGAACAGCGTGATGGAACAGGGCAAGAAGTCCGTTGCCGAGAGCATCCTGTACGGTGCCCTCGACAATATCGAGCAGCGCCTGAAGCGCGAGCCGATGGAAGTGTTCCATACCGCTCTCGACAACGTGCGCCCGGGCATTGAAGTCCGTTCGCGTCGCGTTGGCGGTGCTACCTACCAGGTTCCGGTTGAAGTCCGTCCGGAGCGCGCTCAGGCCCTGGCCATTCGTTGGCTGGTGACTGCTGCTCGCAAGCGTTCGGAAAACACCATGGCTGCCCGTCTGTCGGCTGAGCTGATCGACGCATCCAACAACCGCGGCACCGCCGTGAAGAAGCGTGAAGATACGCACCGTATGGCGGAAGCCAACCGGGCGTTCTCGCACTACCGTTGGTAATCAGTTCGCCTCGAGGATCGTAACATGGCACGCACCCACCCGCTCGAGCGCTATCGTAACATCGGCATCATGGCTCACATCGATGCCGGCAAGACGACCACGACCGAACGTATTCTCTATTACACCGGTAAGAGCCACAAGATCGGCGAAGTGCATGATGGCGCTGCGACGATGGACTGGATGGAGCAGGAGCAGGAGCGTGGCATCACGATCACCTCTGCTGCAACCACCTGCTTCTGGAACGATCACCGCATCAACGTGATCGACACTCCGGGCCACGTGGACTTCACCGTTGAGGTGGAACGTTCGCTGCGCGTGCTCGACGGTGCGATCACCGCGTTCGACGGCGTGGCTGGTGTTGAGCCGCAGTCGGAAACCGTGTGGCGTCAGGCTGACAAGTACCGCGTTCCGCGCATGTGCTATGTCAACAAGCTGGACCGCACCGGTGCCAACTTCGAGCGCTGCGTGAAGATGATCCAGGACCGCCTGGGCGTCCGCACGGCCGTTCTGTACCTGCCCATCGGCGCAGAATCGGACTTCGTTGGTCTCGTTGATCTGGTGCACAACCGCGCCATCATCTGGGCCGACGACTCGCTCGGCGCAAAGTTCGAGTACAAGGAAATCCCGGCTGATCTGGCTGACGCTGCAGCTCTGGCCCGCGCCGAGCTGATCGAGCTGGCCGTTGAGCAGGACGAAGCTGTTCTCGAGGCGTATCTGGAAGGCAACGAGCCGGACGTCGCGACCCTGAAGCGCCTGATCCGCAAGGGCACCATCGCGTTCGACTTCGTGCCGGTTCTGTGCGGTTCGTCGTTCAAGAACAAGGGTGTTCAGCCGCTGCTCGACGCCGTGGTGGACTACCTGCCGTCTCCGCTGGACATTCCGGCGATCGAGGGCAAGCTGCCGGATGGCGGCGAGGACACCCGCGAGACTTCGGACGAAGCACCGTTCGCTGGCCTGGCCTTCAAGATCATGAACGATCCGTTCGTCGGCTCGCTCACCTTCCTTCGCGTTTACTCGGGTGTTGTTGAATCCGGCACGACCGTGACCAACGCCGGTAAGGGCAAGAAGGAAAAGATCGGCCGTATGCTCCTGATGCATGCGAACAGCCGTGAAGACATCAAGGAAGCCCGCGCAGGCGACATCGTTGCCATCTGCGGTCTGAAGGAAACTGTGACCGGTGACACGCTCTGCGTGAACAACAAGCCGATCATCCTGGAGTCCATGGACTTCCCGGATCCGGTGATCGAGGTTGCGGTTGAGCCGAAGACCAAGGCTGACCAGGAAAAGATGGGTACCGCTCTGCACCGTCTGGCGCAGGAAGATCCGTCGTTCCGCGTTCAGGTTGACCATGAATCCGGCCAGACCATCATTAAGGGCATGGGCGAACTCCACCTGGAAATCATCGTCGACCGCATGAAGCGCGAGTTCAAGGTCGAGGCCAACGTCGGCGCTCCGCAGGTGGCGTACCGCGAATCGCTGAAGAAGGCGGTCGAGGTCGACTACACCCACAAGAAGCAGTCGGGCGGTTCGGGTCAGTTCGGTCGCGTGAAGGTTATCGTTGCTCCGGCAGAGCTGGGCGCAGGCATCACCTTCAACGACGAGATCAAGGGCGGCGTCATTCCGAAGGAATACATCCCCGCGATCGAAAAGGGTATGCGCGAAGTGGCGGCCTCCGGCACGCTCATCGGCTTCCCGCTGATCGACTTTGATATCCGTCTTGTGGACGGCGCGTACCACGATGTGGACTCCAGCGCGCTGGCCTTCGAAATCGCCGGCCGTGGCGCGATGCGTGAAGTCGCCCAGAAGGCAGGCATCAAGATCCTCGAACCCGTCATGAAGGTCGAGGTTGTTACGCCGGATGACTTCATGGGCGACGTAATCGGCGACCTGAACTCGCGGCGCGGTCAGATCCAGGGTACGGACTCTCGCGGCAACGCGCAGGTCATCACCGCGATGGTTCCGCTGGCCAACATGTTTGGCTACGTCAACCAGCTGCGTGGTTTCACGCAGGGTCGCGCCCAGTACTCCATGGTATTCAGCCACTACGATGAAGTGCCCGCCAACGTGGCGGAGGAAGTTAAGGCGAAGTTCGCTTAAGCCGAGCGAACTTACTGCCTGAACAGGACCTGTCGAGAAGAGGTAAAGCACAATGGCTAAGGCTAAATTTGAGCGGACCAAACCGCACTGCAATATCGGCACCATCGGTCACGTTGACCACGGTAAGACTTCGCTGACCGCCGCGATCACCAAGGTCCTGGCTGAGAAGGGTGGCGCTGCATTCGTCGATTACGCAAACATCGACAAGGCACCGGAAGAGCGCGCTCGCGGTATCACCATCTCAACCTCGCACGTCGAGTAAGAGACCGATACCCGTCACTATGCTCACGTCGACTGCCCGGGTCACGCTGACTACGTGAAGAACATGATCACCGGTGCTGCCCAGATGGACGGCGCGATCCTGGTGGTTTCCGCTGCTGACGGCCCGATGCCGCAGACCCGCGAGCACATCCTGCTCGCTCGTCAGGTCGGCGTGCCGGCTCTGGTCGTGTTCCTGAACAAGGTTGACCAGGTCGACGATCCGGAACTGCTGGAACTGGTTGAGCTCGAAATCCGCGAACTGCTGTCCAAGTACGAGTTCCCGGGCGACGACATCCCCATCGTTCCGGGTTCGGCTCTGTGCGCTCTGGAAGATCGCAATCCGGAAATCGGCAAGGAAGCTGTCCTGAAGCTGATGGCCGAAGTTGACCGCTACATTCCGCAGCCGGAGCGTCCGGTTGACAAGTCGTTCCTGATGCCGATCGAAGACGTGTTCTCGATCTCTGGCCGCGGCACCGTGGTGACCGGCCGCGTTGAGACCGGCGTTGTGAAGGTTGGCGAGGAAGTCGAAATCGTCGGCATCCGCGACACCAAGAAGACCGTCGTGACCGGCGTTGAAATGTTCCGCAAGCTGCTCGACTCGGGTGAGGCTGGCGACAACATCGGCGCCCTGCTGCGCGGCGTTGGCCGTGACGACGTGGAGCGTGGTCAGGTTCTGGCAAAGCCGGGCACCATCACCCCGCACACCCAGTTCGTGGCTGAGACCTACGTTCTGTCGAAGGAAGAAGGCGGCCGTCACACCCCGTTCTTCGGCAACTACCGTCCGCAGTTCTACTTCCGCACCACCGACGTCACCGGCATGGTTACCCTGCCGGAGGGCACCGAGATGGTGATGCC
>JAEZBH010000370.1 GCA_023427285.1 Pseudomonadota bacterium | reverse complement strand
ACTTTGCCCATGGTCTGGTATGTGCCGCCGCTCTCGCCCATCCAGTCTGCGGCGGAGAGCGGGCAGATGTCGGTCAATAACGGCATGCCGGATGTCCGCTCGCTGCGCATCCCCATGCGTTATCTCGCCAACCTGCTGACGGCCGGCGACGAGGAGCCGATTGCCGCGGCGCTTGAGCGGATGCTTGCCATGCGGGCCTATATGCGCGCCAAAACCGTGGAGGGGCGGATCGATGAGAGCATCCCTGAACGGGTGGGTATGACGCTCCCGATGGTTGAGGACATGTACCGCCTCATGGCGCTGGCCGCCTATGAGGATCGCTATGTAATCCCGACCACGCACCGCGAGCTTAATGAAAACGCCTATGTTCTGCGCGGCGCAACCGGATTTGGTTTCCGGGAAGATTCCAACGGCTCGACCAAGTTGAACCTGTTCGGCGGCGCCAAGCAGACGCCCCGCCAGCCCTATATGGATATTCCCACATGAGGTTGACCCTGCGCGCCCTGTCCGCCCTGCTGGCTTATCCGTCCGAGGAGTTGCAAGCCAACGCATCCCGGATTCGCCAGGTTCTTGCCGAGGAAAAGGCGTTGCCGGCTTCCGCGCGCGCCGCGCTGGAGCCCTTGCTGCGCCGATTTGAGACGGAGGATCTGCTGGATTTGCAGTCGGCCTATAGCGATCTTTTCGATCGCTCCCGCTCGCTGTCGCTCCACCTGTTCGAACACGTTCACGGTGAGAGCCGGGAGCGCGGGCAGGCCATGATCGACCTGAAGGAGCACTACCACCGGTACGGCTATTTCCTGTCTGTCAGCGAACTGCCGGATTTTCTGCCCGCCTTTCTGGAATTCACCTCCTGCCTGTCGCGCAAGGAGGCGAAGGAAATGCTGGCCCAGCCCGCCCATGTGCTGGCCGCTCTGGCTGGGCGGCTGACTGAAAGAGAGTCGCCATATGCGGCGATTTTTACCGCGCTGACCCGGCTTGCAGGCGTGAAGCCTCAGCCGGAAGTGGTGGCGGAACTCAATCAACGCGCGGCCAGTGAAGATGCCAGGCCTCTGGATGAAGTGTGGGAGGAAAAGCCGGTGACCTTCACCGGCGCTGATATTCAGGGCGTGGCGCATGAAATGGGCGGGCCCACCGGCATTGTTGCACGGATCAGGGCCGCGAACCGTTCGGCGGCGAAGCCGGTCGGAAGCTGAGGAGAGGCCTTATGGGCAATTTCATCAACCAGCTTGCGTTTGGGTGGTATCCATATCTTGCCGTTACGGTTCTGATTTTGGGCAGCATCTTGCGCTTTGATGCAAGCCAGTTCAGCTGGCGGTCGCAGTCCAGCCAGTTCCTGCGCCGCAAGCAGATGATTATCGGGTCGAACCTGTTTCACCTTGGAATTCTGATACTGCTGGTCGGTCATTTCGTTGGGCTTCTGACACCCGTAACGGTGCTGGATGCCATTGGTATTGCGCACAGAACCAAGCAGATGATGGCGCTGATCGTTGGCGGGCTTGCAGGTATTGCCGCTTTCATCGGTTGCACCATGCTGCTGCATCGCAGGCTGTTCGATGCGCGTATCCGGCGCACCTCGTCAACGGGCGACATTCTGGTGCTGGTGCTGATCTGGCTGCAACTCGTGCTGGGTATCGCCACCACATACTGGACCATCCAGCATCTGGAAGGCGATGACATGATCCTGTTCATGGGCTGGGCGCAGGGCATCGTCACCTTCAATCCCCAGGCGGCCGAACTCATTATCGATGTGGCGCTGGTCTACAAGCTGCACATCATTCTCGGCCTGACGCTGTTTCTCATCACGCCGTTCACGCGCCTCGTGCATATCTGGAGCGCGCCGATCTGGTTCTTTTTCCGCCCCGGGTATCAGATCGTGCGGACCCGCTCGCGCGTAAAGCTGCCCGCCACTTCGCCGACGCACGGCCCGGTGGGCGGTGCTCCCAGCTATGGCGGCACCACCGTGATGCGCCAGCAATCAGAAAGTGGACAGGCGACATGAGCGAGCGCAAGCCAGATATTCTGAATGTCACTCTGACGCCCGGAAAGCCTGCCGCCAAGTCAGGTGCCAAGCCAGGCCTCAAGCCAGGCGCGGAGCGGTCGCCCGAGGCGCGGCCCGCTCCGGTCATGCCCCGCGCCTGCCAGTCGGGCGGTTGCGGTTCTGCCGTCAACCTGCCGCCGCCGCCCACCTTCTCGGAGGTGCGCGTCAACGGCGTCGAGATCACGCCGGAGGCGGTCGCGCAGGAGATCCAGCATCATCCCGCGCCGGATGCGGAAAGCGCGTGGGAGGCGGCGGCCAGGGCGCTGGTCGTGCGGGAGCTTTTGTTGCAGGAGGCCCGCCGCCTGAACCTCAAGGTCGCGCCGGAGCGGGATGAACTCGGGCGGATCGAGGCGGAGGAAGACGCCCTTGTTCGTGCTCTGCTGGAAGAGCAGATTACCCCCGAGACGCCGGGCGATGAGGAAATTCGCCGCTTCTACGACGCGAATGCAGGCCGCTTCCGCACGCCTGACCTGTTTGAGGCCGCGCATATTCTCATCGAGCCGGACGGCGAGGGAGAAGAGGCTTGGGCGGAAGCTGAAGAGCAGGCGCGCACCATAGCACGGGAGGTCGGCAATAATCCCGAAGCCTTTGCTGAGGCGGCGCGAGCCTTTTCCAAATGCCCCTCTGCCCAGCAGAACGGCTCCCTTGGCCAGGTGCGGCGGGGCGAGTTGGTTCCGGACATTCAGATGGCGATTGAGGCGCTGCCGGAAGGCACAACCGGGCCTGAGCCGGTGAGATCGCGCTTCGGCTGGCATGTGCTGCGCCTGCAACGCCGTATTGAAGGCCGCACGCTGCCGCTTGAAATTGTGCGGGATCGCATTGCGGACATGCTGGAGGCGCGCAGCTGGTCTGTTGCGGCTGCACGCTATGTGGCCGGGCTTGCGGCAGCCGCGGATGTCGAGGGCGTTTTGGTCGATCCGGCGGCGGGCGCGGCCTCGCCCTGTGCGCAGGCGCTCTGATGCTGCTCGGGGATGTTCTGGCCGCTGCGCGGCACTCGGCGGGGCGCTTTCAATCCTGGCTGGAAGCTGCCGATCCGCAGCTTGCCGAGGCCATTCAGGTTGCAGCCGCCCAGCAGGGGCTTGGCCCTGCCGCCTATGTCCGCATGGCGATTGCGGACTTCGACCGATACGCAAGCCCGGACGATTGGCAGACCTTAACGTCGCACCTGCGGAACAGCAGCGACCCGGGAGCGGTTTGTCTGCAAGCGATGGTCTGGTGGCGACTGTCTTTGGGCCACTCTGAGTCAGCCGGGCCTGAGCCAGCCGGGCCTTTGCAGTATCCGCCTCACGATGACACGCCGGAGATCGCAAAATGACAGAAAACAAGCGTGATACCCCCACAGATGAGCCGCTCAACCCTGCCCTCAAGAGCACCAGGGATACGACCTTTGATACGTCTCATACGCCCCCGCCGCTAAAGACGACGAGCGCGAAAGAAAATCAGGGAGAGGGCTGGCCGATCATCTGGCTGGTTGTCGTGCTCCTCTGCCTGGCCATTACCGTTTATCTGATTTTCTTCTGAGAGGGCGTTTGGCCGCCTATTCGATAACCGCGAACGAGGCGGCGCCGATGGCGCGCTTGTTCGGCGTGGTTGCAGGCTGGTCTGACTGGGCCGGCTGGGATTGCAGGGGCTGAAACGGGCCGCGATTGGCCATGGCTTCAATGTTCCGGATGCACTGGAGTTGCCAGTCGCTCGACAGCCGATAATAGACGCTCTTGGCTTCCCGCCGGGTGACGACGATGTCTGCGCGGCGCAGCTCGGCCAGTTGCTGGCTGAGCGCAGGCTGGGTGACGCCCGTTGCCTCCTCGATCTCGCTGACGGTGTGCTCGCCGGTCGTCAGGAACGAGAGGATCATCAGGCGCTGCGGCTGGGCATAGATGCGTATCCGCTCCGCCGCCGCCTCCGCTGCCGAGCGCGAGGTGTAAAGCGGGGTCATTTTGCAGATTCCCTGCAAAACCACGGCTGCCCCGGCTTGGCGTCCTTAAGCACTTCGCTCTGGCTTTGGGCGGGCGGCAACAGCAGGGCATCGCCGGGTTGCCAATCCGCAGGGGTCATGACGGGGGTTTCTTCCGTCTGTTTCAATGCCGCCAGCAGACGCAGCAATTCCTCAACGGAGCGCCCAACGTTGGCGGGGTACCAGATCACCGCCCGGATAACGCCCTCCGGGTTGATGAAGTAGGTGCAGCGAATGGACGAGGCATCGCTGGCCGTTTCATCGATCATCCCGTAGGCGCGGCCGATGGCCATGGACGGATCTTCCACGATCGGGAACGGAATTGTCACTCCAAATGCTTCCCGAATGGAGTGCACCCACGCCAGATGGGAATAGAGACTGTCCACCGACAATCCGAGCAGGGCGCAGTCCATGGCGGCGAACCGATCCGCTGCCCGTGCAATGGCCACGAACTCGCTGGTGCAGACCGGTGTGAAGTCGCCGGGGTGTGAGAAAAACATCAGCCACCGGCCCCGATAATCCGCAAGGTTCACATCGCCCAGCGTGCTGCGGGCCCGGAAACTGGGGGCCTGATCGCCGATTTTCAGGCTCGGACGCGGCGGATTCTCAGGGGATGTCGGCTCGATCTGCATAGCGCGGAACATGGCATTCCATTTCAGTTGACGCAAGCTGGCCGTTGAATTAATGGCTTTCATTAATTGATAAAGCGTAACTATAAAAAAGGGAACCTGTTGTGACCGATGCGTATCTGCAGGGCGCTGTCGATCAGATTGATCGAACCCTCAAGGGTTCTGCCGCCCAACCGATGGTGAAAGCCTTTTTTGACGAGGCGACCAATACGGTGAGCTATGTGGTTTCCTGCCCGGAAACCCGTCGCGCCGCCATCATTGACAGTGTGCTTGACTATGATGCGGCGTCCGGGCGAACGACCACGCGTTCCGCTGACGAGATTATCAATTACATAAAACACGAAAATCTCACGGTGGAATGGCTGCTGGAAACCCACGTCCACGCAGACCATCTCTCTGCTGCGCCCTACCTGCAGGAGAAGCTTGGCGGCAGCCTTGCCATCGGCAGCGAAATTGTTCAGGTGCAGAAAATCTTCGGCAAGGTGTTCAACGCCGGAACCGAGTTCGCGCGTGACGGCTCTGACTTCGATCGCCTGTTCTCTGACGGCGATACGTTCCGCATCGGCAACCTTGAGGCCATGGCTCTTTATGTGCCGGGTCATACGCCCGCAGACATGGCTTATGTGATCGGCGATGCCGCCTTTGTGGGCGATACGCTGTTCATGCCGGATTACGGCACCGCGCGAGCGGATTTCCCCGGCGGGGATGCGGGCCAGCTGTTTCGCTCGATCCGCCGTCTGCTCTCCTTGCCCGGAGAGACGCGCCTTTTCCTGTGTCATGACTACAAGGCTCCCGGCCGCGACAGCTATGCCTGGGAGACCACGGTTGCGGCGCAGAAAGCGGCCAATGTCCATGTTCATGACGGCGTGAGCGAAGAGGCGTTCGTTGCCATGCGCACGGCGCGCGATGCCACCTTGTCTATGCCCAAGCTCATTCTGCCCTCTATTCAGGTGAACATGCGCGGCGGTCGCCTGCCGCAGCCGGAGGACAACGGCGTTCGCTACCTGAAAATTCCGCTCGATACGCTCTGAAGACATAACATGACATTCAAATTCCTGACCCCCGATGTCTCGGTGAGCGGCCAGCTGACCGAGCAAGATCTCGTACGCGTTGCCGCGTCCGGTTTCACCGCTGTGATCTGCAACCGCCCGGATGGCGAAGAGCCCGGCCAGCCGGAGGCCGCAGCCATTGCGGCGGCGGCGGCGCGCCACGGGCTGGGCTTCACGCATATTCCCGTGACCTCTGGCGCCATTGCCGATGCTGACGTTGCCCTCATGCGCGAGGCTCTGGCAGGCGCAAGCGGCCCCGTTCTGGCCTATTGCCGCAGCGGCACCCGTGCCGCCATGCTGTGGGCGCTGGTTAATGCCGAGACCCGACCGGCGGCCGATATTCTGAACGTGGCATCCGCCGCCGGATACGACCTGACGAGCCTGCGCCCTCGCTTGTCCGTCAGCGCAACCCCGGCTGTGAGTGCTGCCCGCACGTTCGATGTTGTCATCGTTGGCGGCGGCAGCGCCGGTATTGCGACCGCCGCCAGTCTGCTCAAGCGCCGTCCCACTTTGTCGGTGGCGATCATCGATCCGGCGCAAGAGCATTTCTATCAGCCCGGCTGGACGCTGGTTGGCGGGGGCGTGTTCAAGCCGGAGCAAACCCGGCGACGGATGGCGGATGTCATTCCGGACAAGGCCACATGGATTGAGCGGGCCGTCATCGGTTTTGCGCCGGAGGCCAGTGAAGTGCATCTGGCGGATGGCTCGACGGTGCGTTACGGCGTGCTTATTGCAGCGCCCGGCGTCGTTCTGGATTTCGATGCGATCCCCGGCCTGACCGAGGCGCTGGGCCGCAACGGCGTGACCTGCAACTACCGCTTCGATACCGCACCCTATACCCACGAACTGGCGCGCTCGCTTCGCGGCGGCCGTGCGCTGTTCACCCAGCCAGCCATGCCCATCAAGTGCGCGGGCGCACCGCAGAAGGCCATGTACCTCTCGTGCGATATCTGGCGCGAGGCCGGTACGCTTGCGGATACGCAAGTTGAATTCCACCTGGCCGGAGCCGCGCTGTTCGGCGTGGCGGATTATGTGCCCGCCTTGATGCACTATGTAGAGCGCTACGGCATTCAGCTGAATTTCGGCTCGACGCTTGCCGCCGTTGATGGGGCGCGCCGCATCGCCACATTCACCCGCCAGGATGCCGACGGTCACATGGTCCGTTACGAGCGCGAATTCGATATGCTCCACGCCGTGCCGCCGCAGCGTGCGCCCGAGTTCGTGCGCACCAGTCCGCTTGCCGATGCCAGCGGTTTCATCGAGGTGGACCCGGCCACGTTGCGTCATACCCGCTACCTTAACGTCTTTGCGCTGGGCGATGCGGCCAACACCGCCAACGCCAAGACGGCGGCGGCTGCACGCAAGCAGGCCCCCATCGTTGCCGTCAATGCGCTGGCCGTACTGGAGGGCCGCGAGCCCGCAGCGCTCTAT
>JAEZBH010000354.1 GCA_023427285.1 Pseudomonadota bacterium | reverse complement strand
CTGCCGACAAGCCGTGAGCCTGAAGGCGGGCAGGGTCGAGATCGATGCGAATTTCGCGGGAAACGCCGCCGATGCGCTGCACCTGCGCAATGCCGCCCAGCGTCAGCAGGCGTTTGGAGATGGTGCTGTCGACAAACCAGCTCAGCTGCTCTGCGGTCATGTCGGTGGTGCTGACGACGTAATACGCCATCGGCCCGCCTTCCATGTCCTGCCGTTCAATGGATGGCTCCAGAATGTCCTCCGGCAATTCGGAGCGGATCTTGGAGACGGCATCGCGCACGTCATTGACCGCCCGGTCAACCGGCGTTCCGATCTGGAACTCCACGATAACGAAGGCTGTGCCCTCAATGGTGCGCGAGGTGATGTTGCGCACGTTGCCAACGCTGGCCACCGCGCCTTCCACGAGCTGCGTCACCTGCATTTCCATTTCGGTGGGTGCGGCGCCGGGCTGGTTGACCGCCACGATGACCGAAGGCACAGAAATGTCAGGCATGTTGTTGATGGGCATGCGCATGAAGGCAATCAGGCCCATCACGGTCAGCACCGCGAACAGAACGATGGGCGGGATCGGATTGCGGATCGCCCAGGATGATATGTTGTTCATGGCGTGCCTCCCTTAGCTCGCCTGTTGCGGTGCAACCGGGTCAATTATCTCGCCGTCGCGCAGAAATGCGCCCGCCGAGGCGACCACCCGTTCCTTGCCGCTGAGCCCGTCTTCAATGACCACGCCCTTGTCGATGGTGGTGCCAATGCGCACCGGGCGGCGCATCGCCTTGTTGTCCGCCGCCACCACATAGACGAAGGCCCCCTTGGCATCGGCCTGCAATGCCGAATGCGGCAGGATCGGCTTGCGTGCCTCGCCCGCCTGCACGACACCCTGAGCAAATGCGCCGGGGCGCAGCAGCGGATCGGGCGACAGCGCCACGCGCACGCTGCCCAGACGGCTCTTCGGATCGATGATCGGGCTGAGCAGCCAGACCTTGCCCTCAAAGGCACGGTCAACGCCGGTAATCCTGACGCTGGCCTTCTGGCCGACCTTCAGGCCCGGCATGTCCTGCTCTGAAACCTCGCCGCGCAGCTCGACCTTGCCATCCTTGGCGATGCGGAACAGCACCACGCCCTGGCTGGCCGTCTGGCCAACCTCAACGGTGCGCTCCAGCACCAGCCCATCGGCCGGGGCGCGGATCTCGGCGCGGGCCAGACGGGCCTCAGCCTCGCGCAGCTGCGCCTCGGCCACCTTGGCGCGGGCCACGCGCATCTGGGCGCTGGCTTCGCGGCGCTCTACGTCTTCCCGAGAGATCGCACCGCTGCCGGAGACGGCCTTGACGCGCTCATATTCGGCGCTCGCAAGGCGGGCATCGGCCTTGGCCTCCTCCAGCGCGGCGGCAAGCTGGGCCACGTAGGGCCGCAGGACATCGGTGTTGATGCGGGCCAGAACCTGCCCCTTTTTCACCGTGTCACCGGCTTCCACCAGCACCGCTGCCACCCGGCCGCCCTCGCCCTCAACGCTGACGGGCATGTCGTACTGGGCGGAAATGGTCCCGGTCACCTTGACGTTGGCCGTCACCTGAGAGGTGCCCGGCGTCAGCACCGTCACCCGCGGCAAGCGGTCCTGCCCGGCGTTGGGGGCGGCAGCCTTCTCTCCGGCCGCCTTCTCTTCAGTCGCCTTCGCATCCTTGCCGCTGGACATGGCGGTGAAGGCGACAATGCTTGCCAGCAAGCCCAGACCCGCAGCCCCCAGGGCTACGGACTTGACGGAGAATTTGGTTTTTTGCGTGTCGAGCATGGATCAGGACTCCTGACCGGCAACCGTGGCCGGTTGTACCGATCCGCCCAAAGCCACGTGCAGACGCACACGGTTGTTCATGCGGATCTGACGAACATCGAGAAGCTGGCTCTGCGCCTCAAGATTGCGGCGCTGGGCATCCAGCAGGGTCAAAATGTTGGTGAGGCCGTTGGTGTACTGAAGCTCGGCCAGACGCTCGGCGTTGGCGGCCTGCCGGGCCGCCTCCTCAAGCGCGGCCTCGCGGTGGCCAAGCAGGGTTTCGGCACCCAGCGCATCCTCGGTCTCGCGCAGGGCAATGAGCACGGTCTGCGCATAGCGCTGCACCGCCTCGTCTTCCTGCGCGCGGGAGAGGTCCACGTTGGCACGCAACCGCCCGCCCTGGAACAAAGGCTGGGTCAGGTTGCCGATAATGGTGGCAAGAATGCCCTTGAAATCGAAGGCATCAGCAAAGGTCGTGCTGCTGTCGCCCAAAGATCCGGTCAGGGTCAGGCGGGGCAGCAGCGCCCGCTGGGCAGCCGCCACGTTGAAGCGGCTGGACATCTGGCGAGAGAATTCGGCCTGAAGATCCGGGCGGCGCGCCAGCACCTCTGCCGGCACCCCGACGCCGGACCGGGCGGGCAGTGCAGGCAGCACGTCGCCGCCAGCCAGTTCCGCAGCCGGATAGCGACCCAGCAAGACTTCCAGACGGCGGCGGGCCTCCAGCATCTGCTGGTCCCGCTGACGGCCCAGAGCCTCGGCGGACTGCCGGTTGGACATCGCAAGGCTCAGATCAAGGTTTGATGCGAGCCCGGCCTGATGGCGCTCGCGCACAATCTGCTCGGAGCGGGCGTAGGTCGCAACGGTCGCCTGCGCCAGTTCAAGCTGCTGCTGCGCAACGATGAGACCGAACCAGCCCTCGGCCACCTGACCAGCCAGAGAAAGGCGGGCAGCGGCGTAATCGTAGGCGGCCCCTTGCGCATCCAGCGAAGCGCTGCGCTGCTGCGAGGCAAGGCGACCCCACAGGTCGGCCTCCCATGTCACGCCAAGACCCGCTGAATATTCCGTATCCCGCGCCGCCCCTTCGCGCAGCCCTTGGCGAACATGCGTCGCCCCGGCCTCCAGACCAATCTGCGGCCAGAGATCCGCGCCGGAAATGCGCGCCCGCGCCCTGGCTTGCGCCACTCTGGCACTGGCGGCTGCCAGATCGCGATTGTGCGCCAGCGCCTCATCCACCAGCGCTGACAGCGTGGCCGAGCCGAAGCCCGCCACCCAATCCGTGTCCGCAAATTCGCCCGCCCCTTCGCCAGCCACGGCCTGGAAGCCGGACGGCACCGCAAGATTGACTGCGCGCGGCGGTTCTTGAAGCGAGGGCGCACAGGCCGCAAGCGTCAGCGCGGCGACGCTTGTTACGGCTATTGTGCTGAACTTTCGCATAATCCCCTCGTAGTGATGTGCTGATATGCTGTACTACTAACATAACACACCACGGCACAGTCAAGGCATTAATTTGGCGTTTGTCTAATGAGAAGGAGTCGAGGTTTCGGAAACTACCCGAACAGGCGGCACGGCCCGGCACAGCACAGCCCGCCCGCCGCAGTTACGGCAGGCGGGGGCATGGAGTTATTGAAATTTCAGAGGCTTAAGCCTGTTTCAAACAGGATGGCGCATCCTGCGCCAGACAAGCGCGACCAACCAAAGGCCTGAAAAACAGGCCTCAGTTCACCCGCTTGACGGCAATGGTGCGCTGCTGGCGCTCAAGCGTCAGACGATAGCCCCCCATCATGCCCTTGCGAATGGCAACCGCGTCGCCAACCCGAACCGGCGGCAATGTGCGCGCCTCGGTCTGACGCCAGACCTGACCGTTATCCAGCGTGAAAACATAACCGGAGGCACCCTCGCGCAAGTCAGCGATGGTCGCGCTGATCTCGCGCACGGCCTCGTCTGCATCCGCGGCTGCGCTGCTGGCGCCGAATGCCGCAAGGCGCTCCTGCTCCTTGCGCGCCTTGGCTTCCTCTGCCGCCTTGGCGGCTGCCACTTCAGCCAGACGACGTTGCTCGGCGAGCTTGGTTGCAGCCTGCGCATCCACCGATGCCAGCGCCGAGTCGTAGCAGGCCAAGCGCTTTGCGCCGTCGCCGATGGAGGCGCAGGCCTTGAAGCTTTCGATTTGCGCGGCAGCGCCGCCGCTCGCCAAAAGCGCCGCTGTCAGCGCCGCGTGGAAGATGCCCTGCTTCATCCTCTGTGCTCCCCTTCATCGGTCGTTGCATCCACAAACCGTCACGCTATGGCTTACTCAAGAAACACAGGGGCGACAATGTCACATCAAGAGTCTCCGGCGCAGTGCCAGAACTGCACCGCCGCGTTAAGCGGACCCTATTGCGCGGCGTGCGGTCAGAAGGTGGGGCATCTGCACCGCCCGATCTGGGAGATCGCGGAAGACTTCCTGCACAGCGTCGTCCATTTCGACGGCCGGTTGTGGCAGACCCTGCGCTCCCTGTTCCAGCGCCCCGGCGAGATGACGGCGGACTGGGCAGACGGGCGTCAGGCGCGCTATGTCCCCCCCATTCGTCTGTTCATCTTCACCTCGCTGCTCCTTGTCATCACCCTGACGCTGAGTGATGTGACACTGCTTCGCATCACCCCCGACTCGAAAGGCCCGGCCGCTGCCGTCCTGTCCGACGGATCCGTGATAGTCCCCGGCATTTCCCTGGATGTGCTCACCCTGGCACCCGATACGCCTGCCGATCCGATTGTGGATGATGCCAAACTGAAGCAGATCATCAGCGACAACAGCGGCGCGCAAGATGCCAGCGACACCCGCGTCGCCACCCGGATCAGCGACGCTCTCAACGCATTGGCCGCAGATCCGCGCCTCTCCAATCAGGTGATCGGCAAATCCCTCAGCCGCTTCATGCTGCTGGCCGTCCCGCTGATGGCCGTGCTTCTCTGGCTGTTCTACCGCCGCCGCTTTCTTGCCGAACATGTCGTCTTTGCGCTCAACGCTCACACCTTCTTCTTCATCGGCCTGCTGTTTTGCGTGCTGCTTGTCTGGCTTGGTCGGGGCCTGATCCCCGGCGGCTGGCTGCTCGCACTCCTCTGGACCGGCTACAGCCTCCACTTCCTTGTGGCGTTGAAGCGCATGTACCAGCAGGGATGGATCCGAACCGCCCTGAAATCTGCTTTCATCACAGCGTCTTACATGGCAACCCTGTTGATTGCAGGTACGTATCTGCTGATTCAATTCTTGAAAGCTTAAAACGTAAGGCTTGACAGCCATGGTGTGTTACATAAATAGTACACCAGATCACACAGGAACATGGCGGCCATGACCCAAAACTGGCGCGAAGACCAACCCATATACCGACAGATCCGTGACCGGATCATCGACGGCATTCTGGATGGCAGCTTCAAGGAAGGCGAAGCTCTTCCAAGCGTGCGGACCGTGGCTGTGGAATCCCAGGTCAACCCCCTGACGGTTTCCAAGGCTTATCAGGAATTGCAGCAGGCAGGCGTTGCCGAGCCGCGACGCGGTCTTGGGCTGTTCGTTGTCCCCGGCGCTCAGCGGCAATTGCAAGCTGCTGAACGGGACAACTTCCTCAGTAAGGAGTGGCCGGAAATCGCCTCCCGCATCCGGAGGCTCGGCCTGTCCCTGAATGATCTGCTGGCGGCAGAAGCTGCGCAAGGGGGTGAACAATGATTGTACAAGCCAATGGCCTGAGCAAACGCTACGGACAGGTCGAGGCCCTGAAGCCCACAACCTTCTCCATTCCGCCCGGTCGCATCGTCGGCATCATCGGGCCGAACGGCGCGGGCAAGAGCACGCTGGTCAACGCCCTGCTCGGCCTCATCAGCCATGAGGGCCAGCTTGAGGTTCTGGGCCGCTGCCCGCTTAAGGAGCGCGCCAGCCTGATGCATGACGTCAGCTACATTGCCGACGTTGCCACCCTTCCCCGCTGGGTCAGGGTGAAAGACCTGCTCGGGGTTGTTGCGGGCATTCACCCGCGCTTCAACCGCCAGATGGCGGAAGAGCGGCTGGCCCGCACCAATGTGCGCCCCAATGCACGGGTGCGCGAGCTTTCCAAGGGCATGATCGTGCAGCTTCACCTGTCGATCGCGCTCTCGATCGATGCCCGCCTGCTGGTTCTGGACGAGCCGACCCTCGGCCTTGACCTCATCAACCGGCGCAGCTTCTACGACGCCATCTTGAGCGAGTTCTTCGACGAGACCCGCTCGATCATCGTCACGACCCATCAGGTCGAAGAGATCGAGCACGTCCTCACCCACGTCATGATGATCCGCGATGGCGAAGTGGTGCTGGATACCAGCATCGAGGAACTGGGCGAGCGCTTTGCCGCCATCGACGTGCCGGATGCCCGCCGCGCGGACGCCGAGGCGCTGCGCCCGGTCTATTCCCGCCGCGGCATCGGCCGTGCCACTTACGTCTATGACGCTGCCCCGCGCGAGCAGCTGGAGGCTCTGGGCGATCCCCGCCGGGTTTCGCTGGCCGACCTGTTCGTTGCCACCGTCCAGCCCAAGGGAGAGGTCGCATGAATGGCTTTTTGACCCTTCTGAAATCGGAACACCTCGAACATCGCGGCGGACAGTTCTGGACCCCGCTGATCGTGGGCGGCCTCATCCTGATCCTGCTGGTCGCGGGGATGCTCCATGAAGGCTCCATGTTCATCAGTCTGGCATCAGACAACTCCGGCATCACCGTGCGCAGCGTCGAGGATGCCCACCGCGCCCTGCGCGACGAGCTGGGCACGGAGAAAATCGGCCCCGTGCTTCAGGGTCTGGCGTTCGGCACCAGCTACTTCGCCGTCATCACGCTGATGATCGTGGCCGCCGTCGTCAGCTATTTCCAGATGATCGGCTGCATGCACAACGAGCGCGTCGACCGCTCGGTCCTGTTCTGGAAATCCATGCCGGTCCGCGACCTCAAGGTAACGCTCGCCAAGTTCACGTCCGCCACCTTCGGCACCATCCTGATCGCCGGACTGATCGGCGTGGGCTTCTCAATCGCCAGCATACTCGTGCATTTCATCGGCGGGCCGCTGGTATCCACGCCGGAATGGCACGTCGTCATTCACCCCTCCGTCATCGTCTCCACGCTGACGCTGTGCTTCAGCCTCGCCATCTTCTACATCCTGTGGGCAGCGCCGGTGTACGGCTGGATCCTGCTGGCCTCAGCCTGGGCGCCGCGCTCTCCGCTGCTCTATGTCACCGTTCCGCCCGTCGCCATCGGCATCCTTGAGCTGCTGGCCACGCGCGAGGGCAGCTGGCTGTGGCGGGAGATCGGCTCGCGCGTCGGCGGCTCCATGCTGCGCTTCGACGGCACGGTGGGCACCATGACCCACACGCCTGCCACTCTGGCGCACGCCATGCTTCAGCCGGCCAGCCAGATGTTGACGCAAGCCGCCGCCAGCCCGCGTTTCTGGCTGGGCCTGCTGGTGACCGCGCTGTTCATCTGGGGTGCCAGCGAAATCCGCCGCCGCCGGATCGCTTGATCCGGCATAAGGAAATCGCGGATCGCTTGATCCGGCATAAGGAAATCGCGGATCGCTTGATCCGGCTGAACCGCACTCCGGCTCATCACGAACGCAATATACG
>JAEZBH010000296.1 GCA_023427285.1 Pseudomonadota bacterium | reverse complement strand
GCAGGGGACTGAGTCCCCTGCAAAGAAACCCCTTGAGAAAATCCCCTACCGCCGCTGTGAGCGCCAGCGCTGCACTGCGTCTTCAATGAGCGGCAGGCCGCGGCTGTTGGTGGTCCAGCTTGTGGAGAACGCCGGGTCGTCGGACGCGGGGCAGTGCTCGGGCGCCAGGGAGGCGATGCGCACGCGCATGGGCACGGCAGCGCCCTCGCCGCAGATGATGCATTCGCGGTTGCGCAAGGAGGGGATGGCGTCGAGGAAGCCGCGTGCGCCTTCAGACATGGCGGAGCGCACGAAAACCTGATCGCGCTCGTTATTGAGGCGCATAGAGATAATGGTGCCGCACTGGGAGAGCACGGCTTCCGAGAGTTCCGACGGGCGCTGGGAGATCAGCCCCAGGGCGACGCCGTATTTGCGCCCCTCCTTGGCGATGCGCTCAAGGTTCTTGCGGGCGGACCCGAAGGCGTCCAGCCGCTCGGCGGGCACGTAGCGGTGGGCTTCCTCGCAAACGAGCAGGATCGGGCGGCGCTCGGCCTGCGGCGTCCACACGGCAAAGTCGAACACGAGGCGGGAGATCAGCGCCACCACGGCGTTGGTGATGTCTGACGGCACGCCGGAGAGGTCGATGATGGAGACGGGCCGCCCGTGGGCGGGCATGCGCAGCATCTCCGAGAGCAGCTGGGCCAGCGTGTCGTTGATCTGGAGGCCGGAGAACATGAAGCTGTAGCGCGGGTCTGCCTTCAGCTCCTCCAGCTTGGTCTTGAGGCGCAGGTAGGGCGTGACCTTCTCGGGCT
Organism: Pseudomonadota bacterium; assembly: GCA_023427285.1. Classification (GTDB taxonomy): domain Bacteria; phylum Pseudomonadota; class Alphaproteobacteria; order Sphingomonadales; family Sphingomonadaceae; genus Pedomonas. Next base: position 9,593 of record JAEZBH010000296.1, on the reverse strand, counting down.
TGTCGAGCTTGCCCATCTGGGCGGAAAGCGCGGAGAGCAGCTCTGCCAGGGTATAGGGCAGGGGCGTATCGACCGTGATGCGGTTGGTCCCGCCCGCAAGGCGCGACTTCTGCCGGGCGGCGAGCAAGCAGCGCTGGAGAATGTCCACCTCTGGCTCGCGCTCGGGCGTGCGCGGGCCGACCAGAACCTCCACATGCTCTTCAAAGTTCATCAGCCAGTAGGGCAGGTGCAGGTTGGAGACGTCATAGACCTGCCCCACGTCTGCAAAGGCGGCGGCGTATTCGCCGTGGGGGTCGAGCATCAGCACGTGCCCGTGGGGCGCCTGCTCGATGATGCGCCGCAGCAGCAGCGCGGCGGTGGTGGATTTGCCGGTGCCGGTCGAGCCGAGCAGCGCAAAGTGGCGGGAGAGCAGCGGATCGATGAACAGCGAGGCGCTGACGTGATCGGTCGGATAGACGGTGCCGATGGTGATGTGCGCCCGGTCGTGCGCGGCGTAGATGCCGTCAAGGTCGGCGGCCAGAACCGGATACACGACGCTGCCGGGGGTCGGGTGGTGGCTGACGCCGCGCCGGAAGTTGGTGAGGGCGTTGGTCTCAAGGGAGCCGGTTTCGGTTGCGGTGGCCTCGCCCAGAAAGTCCAGCTCGGCGATGATGGGGATATCGGTGCCGTCCTGAAGGCGCCTGTCGGCAAGGCGAACGGAGCGGATGTTTGCGATTACCCAGCGGCCGCGCACGCGCATTTTGACGGGAGAGCCAACCTGTCCTGCGGTTTGCAGGGTAACGTCCGGTGTGGCGGCAAGGCGCGTCAGGGCGCTGCGCTCCAGCACGGCCGTTGCCGCATCGCCCGAGACGCTGAGAACGCGCCCGAGCGGGCTGTGCGTGCAGTCTTCCGGCGCAGTGGCGGCTTGGGGGGTGCCGAGGCTGGCATCCTGAAACATGGCGCTCTATCTCCCGCATTGAATTGTCGGAGAGTGTAGCGCGGCAGTTCCTTCCGGCTGGTTAAGCTGTGACGTCAGTTTGCATCAGCGCCGCATGATGGCGGCAACGCCCCAGCCGGAGGCCAGCGCGATGATGACGGCCAGCAGGCCATAGGCAAGGCTGTGGTCGATGGCGAAGCTGTAAACCGCCTGTTCAAAGCCGGTTTTGCCCACGGTCAGCGGCACGGTGGTGGTGGCAATCACCTGCCGGTCGGCAATCAGGAACACCGAGGCGGAATATTCCCCCACCGGCGCATCGCCGGGCAGGCGGGTGCTGGTGCGGAACAGCACGCCTTCCACCACCCTGACGCCGCCTTCGTTCTCCACATACAGCCCCTCGCGGCTGCGCAGGTCCACCAGCCCGGTCTGGAATTCCTGAATCTCCTGCGCGCTGCGTTCGGTCGAGGCCGGAGAGAAGTGCAGGTTGGAAATGCCGAACTCATAGATGGCGGCTGTTTTGGGATCGAAGATCTCATCGATCGGCCGGGTGGTGGAGATGGCATAGTAGCTGGGCGTGGTGTGGAAGCGCACGGAGCGGGTGTTGATCCACATGCCCGCCACCCGTTCCTTCTTGCGCACGGTCAGCGGATAGGAGGGGCCGCGCACCACCACCACCAGATCGAGCTGGCGGTTGCGCAGGGAAGACGCACGGTCAATCGCGCCGAACAGCAGAATGTCCGCCCCGGCGAAGGTGTATTCGATATCCACGCGGTTCTGGGAAAGGTCAGTAATCAGCCGCGGCCCCGCGCGCTGGGCCAGAGCCGCGCCGGGCAGGGCCGCAAGCATGGCAAGCCCGCACGCCGCCAGCAGGCACAGAACCGCCAGACGCCTCATAGCGTGATGTCCTCAACCACGCTGAACAGCTCGCTCGGCCGGATCATCAGCTCGACCGCCAGCCGGGCGGAGACGAGGAACACCAGCAGGCCCAGCGCCACGCGCAGCTTCTCGCCGCCCAATTTCTGAGCGAACTGCGCGCCCAGCTGCGCGCCGACCGTGCCGCCCACCAGCAGCAGCACGGCCAGCAGAATATCAACGCTCTGGGTGTTGACGGCGTGCAGCACGGTGACCGCCGCCGAGATGAAAATGATCTGGAACAGGGAGGTGCCGACAACCACGCTGGTGGACACGCCCAGCATGTAAATCATGGCGGGCACCAGAATGAAGCCGCCGCCCACGCCCATGATGGCGGTGAGCATGCCAACGCCCGCGCCCAGCGCCGCCGGTGCCAGCGGGCTGATGTAGAGCCCCGAGCGCGGAAAGCGCATGCGCCAGGGCAGGCGGTGCAGCAGGCCGTGGTGCCGCTTGCGGGCGGGCGGCGCTGTCTGGCCCTTGTGGGCGCGCACCAGCGCGCCGACGGATTCGATGAGCATCAGCCCGCCGATGACGCCGAGGATCAGCACATAAAGCAACTGAATGATGAAATCGATCTGGCCCACATCCTTCAACGCCTTGAAGATGAGGGAGCCAAGTGTTGAGCCGACAAGACCGCCTGCGATCAGCACGCCGCCCATTTTGGGGTCAACGCCGCCGCGTCGCCAGTGGGCGCGCACGCCCGATACGGAGGAGCCTGCGATCTGCGTTGCTGCGCTGGCCACGGCAACGGAGGGGGGAATGCCATAGAAGATCAGAAGCGGGGTGGTGAGGAAGCCGCCGCCAACGCCGAACATGCCGGACAGGAAGCCCACCACCGCGCCGAAGCTGACGATGACGAGGGCATTCACCGACATTTCGGCAATGGGCAGATAAATATCCATCTAGGCCGTCCAACCCGTACCCCAAGACACTGACTTAAACCGGAGAATTGCAGGCGTCGAGGGATATTCCGGCGTCGTCTCCCCCAATGCAACACCCTTCGCTTTGCTATCTGCGCTGTGATCGGGTTTTGGTAAAAAAGCAGGCCCTGAAGGGCTATTTTCAGGGCCTGCCAGATCCCTCGGGTCATGGGTTGCAGCGAACAACCCGTGTGGAGCGCTTACGGCTTCACGAACTTGAGCGTCATGCGGTCGGATTCGCCGATGGTGGCGTAGCGGCCACGGTCCTGCGCGCCTTCGGCAAAGCTGGGCGGCAGGGTCCACACGCCCTTGGGGTAATCCTTGGTGTCGCGCGGGTTGGCGTTGATCTCGGACCGGGCCGCCAACTTGAAGCCTGCGGCCTCCGCCAGACGGATCACGTCGGATTCCTTCACATAGCCAGAGCGCGGGTTCACCGCGCGGTCTTCCGGCCAGCGGTGCTCGGTCACGCCCAGGACGCCGCCTGGCTTCAGCGCGTTGAAGAACAGCTTGAAGGCGGCCTCGGCGCTGTTCGAGCCCATCCAGTTGTGAACGTTGCGGAAGGTCAGCACCATGTCGGCCGTGCCGGGGGCAACGCCCAGCAGGTTCTGGGCCGGATTGAACGGCGCGATCTCAACCTTGCCGTAAACATCGGGTGCGTTGCCCAGCTTCAGCAGGTAGCCGCCCAGCGCGCGGCGGCCGTAGGTGCTGCTGTTCGGATCGTTGTGCGCGGCGATGAGCCGGCCCTGATCCTTCAGAACGGGGGCGAGCACTTCGGTGTACCAGCCGCCGCCCGGCGCAATCTCAACCACGGTCATGTTCGGCTGCAAGCCGAAGAAAGCGAGGGTTTCCTTCGGGTTGCGATGGGCATCGCGGCCCCGGTTCTCCGGCGCGCGATGCGAACCGGCAAGGGCGGCATCCAGCGCGGCTGAAACGGAGGCGGTGGGGGCAGAGGCGGATTGGGCCAGCGCCGGTGCGCTCATGCCAAGCAGAGAGGCCAATGCCAAGGCCGCGAAAGAGGTATAACGCATTGAGTACAATCTCCCATTCAGGCCGGTTGCACCGCTGTGACGTTTTGGGTCTGGCGCTTCCGGCAATTGCTCCCCACATTCCATAATGAACGGACCCGCAATGGTCAGGCCCTTATGCGTCATGCCGACTGTCTGGGCAGACGAGTATGGTGTGGGCAGCAAGGTAACGGAACGAGGCGCAGGCACAAGCTATGGATTGGCAGACAACCATTGGAGCATTCGTGGTGGTTGCGGCCATCACGCTCTGGGCCAACATCGCCTCCCGCCGTCCGCGCCAGCTTGGCCGGGTGCCGCTGGTGCCGCCCGACGTCATCCAGCTCATCGGGCTCATTGCCCTGTTCGTGCTGGGCGCACACATCATCACGCTCTACCGGGGCGAGCCGCTGAACATCCGGCCCCGGTTTTAGGCGGGCTATAGGTTTGGTTATAGCTTTGGTTATAGCTTGAGTGCGAAAGTTATAAGGGGGTCTATAACCCCCTTATGATCCCCCATTCGTTTTGTCGGGACGCACCCGGCCTGACGGTCGTGTGCCGCTCTAGAAAATCTCAAGACGCCAGACTGATCCGCAGCACCACGCCCGATAAGCCGGTGGGTATGTCTGCGCCTTCGGCCAGCGGCAGGCGGGCGGCATCGCGCCGCGCTTTATCGAGTAGAGGGGCAAGCAGGGCGGGCGGCACATCCGGGTCATACAGAATGACATCCGCCCGCTGAAGCAGCCGAAGCTGGCGCAGGCTCAGGTCTTCGGGGTCCGGGCTCGCAAGGTCGAGCGTCAGGATTTCCTGTGCGGGACGGGTCTTCCCCTCCAGTTCTGCGTCAATCACGGCATCGGGGTCCGCTGTGGCGGCAAACGGGTCGAGCGCGCCGCCGGGGGCGAGCAGCCGGTCCCAGAAGGCGCGGCGGGCTTCAACCGTGGTGGCGTGGCGGGAAACATCCGGGCGGCGGCGGGCGATGCTGTCGGCAAGCTGGCCGAGCGTTGGCGGCAGCCACGCCTCCAGCCGCTCCCGCAAGGCCTTGGCGAGCGAGGCTGAACGGCCTCCGGTGGCAATGGCAATGCTGACCGTGCCCCGGTCCACAATGGCAGGCACCTGAAAATCGCACAGGTCTGGCCGGTCCACCACGTTGACGGCAAGGCCCCGGGCTTTCAGCGCGCTTGCCCAGCGCTCGGCAAGAGCCGGTTCCGCCACGGCTATGAAGGCAAGGCGGGCGGGCGGCAGGCAGAGGGCATCAGGCGCGGCGTCAGGGTCCAGCCGCAGCGCCTCGCCGCTGGCGGACAGGATCAGCCGGGCCTTGGCCTCGGCCATTTCGCCATCACCCACCACGATGACCGGCTTGCCCTTGATGTCAAAACTGAGGGGTAGGATCCGCATGGCATTCAGTATAGCCAAGGTGCAGGCAGGGCGCACCCTTCACGATGCGAACGGTGCAGCTATGCCGCATGGGCATCGGTGCCATAGTCGCTACTATGGCGTAACTAGATCTTAATTGCCTTGCGCTAATAATAGCAACTTGCAGTATTGTTGCGCTCATGTTTCCAGTTCGTTGTACGGCCCTCACGCCACGGTTTGCGTCATGATCTTTCTCCGACAGCCTCGCCGATGGATTGGCGCTGCCCTTCTGGCCGCAACCGGTTTTGGCGTGCAGACGGCGGAAGCGGGCACGCTTTGCCTTGAGCCGCCGTATGCGGATATCAAGGCGCTGTCGCGTCAGGTCGGCGCGGACCCTCAGGAGGCGCTGCGGCTCTCGCGGCAGAAGCTGGATACGGACAAGACCTTGACGGCGCAGCAGAAGGCGTGGCTGCACGCGGTTCGGGCCTCTGCTTACTGGGCGTTGTCGCTGGGGCGCGAGACGCAAGAGGAGTCCGCCGCCGGTCTGGCGCTGGTGCCGAACCCCAAGGATCCGGCCCATGTTCAGCTGCTGATATACAACGGCAAGGCCGATTTCCGCATCGAGTCCATACGCTCGGCCATTCCCCGGTTTGAGGCGGCCCGGCTGAACCATGCAGAGGGCACGCCGGAGAACATCTGCCTTCAGGTCGTGCTGGGCGACACCTTGTTGCAGGTGGACCGGGTTGAGGAAGCCGTCAGCCATTTTCAGGAAGCCTATCTTGCGGCCCACGAGCCAAATCGGGAGCGCCAGCGGGTTCATGCGGCCATGGCGCTGGCCCAGTTCATGCGCTACGCGGGCGACTTCGATCAGGCGCTGGCGCTGTTGCAGGTGCAGATCGACTGGGACACGCAGCATCGCCACACGCACGGCCTCAGCACCGATCATTATTTTGCCGCCCGCTATCATCGTCTGGCAGGACGTCCCGCCGAGGCGGTGAAGCATTACGCCCTGTCCCGCGAGCTCAGCGCGCCCTTCGGCGATACGGTGGGCGATGCCTACATCGATCTTGAATGGTGCATGGGGCTGACCGACCTTGGGCAGCTGCGCGAGGCCGCCGCCCGGTGCGAGGGGGCCGAGAAGGTTTTCGCCGCGCACAAGGAGGATGCGCAGGCCGAAGCGCAAATCCAGCTGGCCGAGATTGCGCTGAAGGAAAACCGGCCCGCGCGTGCGCTTGCCCTGCTGGATGCGGTGTTCCGCTCTCCTGCGATTCAGTCAACCGCCATCAGCAGCATGCAGGCCTACCACTATCGCGCCCATGCTCACGAGAAGCTGGGCAATTATGCGCAGGCCTATGCCGATCTGGCGGAATATATGCGCCAGTTCACCCGTCGCAACGAGGTGGAGCGCACCCGCCAAATGGCGGCCCAGCGGGCGCAGGTGGAAATTCTGCGTCAGATCGAGAAGAATCAGGACCTCAGGAAAGAGCTGAAAGCCTCGCAGGATCGCCAGCGCCAGCAGGCCCAGCAGTTGATGCTGATGCTTGTGGTGGCCGCTCTGCTGATCGGCGGACTTCTGGCGGGCATCATCATCAGTCGTCGCCACCAGCGTGCGCTTCAGGACGTGGCGCGCAAGGATGCGCTGACCGGCCTCAACAACCGCCGCCGCACCGTCGAGCTGGCCAAGTCGGTGTTTATGGATGCCATGGCGACCCGGACGCCGCCCGCGGTCGTCATTATCGCTCTGGATCACTTCAAGCAGATCAACGACACCTGGGGCCATGCGGCGGGCGATGAGGTTCTGACCGGGTTCGCCGAAGTCTTGCAGGCCAATGCCCGCCCGGGCGACGTTTTTGGCCGGTGGGGCGGCGAGGAGTTTCTTGTCGTGCTCCCCAACACGTCAGCCGAGGAGGCGTTTGAGGTGATCGAGCGCATTCGCGCGGCGCTTTCAACGTGGGCGCTGCCGTTCGCCCCCGGCCTGCGGGCCACGTTCAGCGCGGGTCTGGCGGCGGGCCGCCTGCCTTCTGACGGCTTCCGGGTTTTGCTGGACCGGGCGGACACGGCCCTTTACCGCGCCAAGGCGCAGGGCCGGAACCGCACCTGCATGCATGAGGGGGACGACAACGCCGAACCCGAGGGCGATCAGGCCGAGAGTGCGCAGCTGGCAGCCGCGGCGCGGCGCGTGGACGAATTGTGGAGTTGAGCGGGAGCGCTCGGAATTCCCCGAACTCTAGAAATCAACGCCATGGCGTTTAAATACTATTTACAGAGGTTTTTTCCTATACAGGCCACCGGCATAGCCGAAGGGTTCGTTTTGGCGCTGTAAGGTGGCTTTGCGGGCGACTGCGAGGCATCTGGAAGGCGGGGATTCCCCCGCCCTGCAGAATCTTGCTTCAGAACACGGGTTCGTCGCCCGGTGCGACGGGCTTGTGGATGCCGCATTCGGTTTTGTCCCAGCCGCGCCAGCGGCCCGCACGCGGGTCTTCGCCCGGCTTGACCGGCGAGGTGCAGGGCATGCAGCCGATGGACAGGTAGCCGTCTGCCTCAAGCGGGTGGTGGGGCAGTTCGTACTGCTCCATGTAGGCCACCAGATCCTCGCGGGTCCAGCGCGCCAGCGGGTTGATCTTGAGGCGGCCGTCGTCGATCTCGAACAGGGGGATGTTCGTGCGCGTCTTGGCCTGAAAGCCCTTGCGGCCTGAAATCCATGCGCCAACGCCGGTCAGCGCGCGGTCCAGCGGCTCGACCTTCCGCACGGCGCAGCAGGCGTCAGGGTTGTAAGACCACAGCAGATACTTGGGGTCTGCCTCGGCCAGCTTTTCGGGCAGCGGCTCGAAGGTCTGCACGTTGGTCAGGCCCAGCAGTTTGGCGAGCTGGTCGCGGTAGCGCGTCGTCTCGGGGAACAGGCGCAGCGTGTCGATGAAGATGACGGGCACGCTCGGGTCCGCCTGCGCCGCCAGATGCAAGAGCACGGAGCTTTCCGTGCCGAAGGACGACACCATGGAAACCTGACCCGGCAGAATGTCCGTCAGCACCTCGCGCAGCATCTGCGCGGCGGGCACCTTGGCGAAGCGCTGGTTCAGCGCGTCGGCATCGGCCTGCGTAAAGCGGGGCTCAGGGAGGCGGGCCAGAGAAAGACGGGCCTGGGCGGCGGCGTCCTGCCCGTCTTCCGGCTCCGGCTCCGGCGATGCGAAATCGGTGAACGCGGTCATGGCCGGATTATCCATTCCTGAGCGTCCAGACCGGACGGCGATCGTCGCTGGACTGCTGGTAAACAAACGCGAAGCGGTCGAGCGCGCGGCGGGCGGTCTCTTCTTTCACGCTGGGGTGCAGCGCAAGGCAGTCGATGCCGACGCGGATCATGAAGAACAGCTGGTCGGCCAGCACGTCGCCGATGGCGCGGATTTCGCCGGTGTAGTTCAGCTGCTGGCGCAAGATGGCGGCGGCGGAGTAGTTGCGCCCGTCGCGGAACTTGGGGAACTCCAGCTCCACGATGCCGATGCGCGGCAGGTGCGGCGCAATCTCGCGCACGTCCTCGCCCGCCTGAAGCCGCACGCCAACGCTGCCATAGCGGGTGTCGTCCGCTACTTCGGCAAGGCGCTTCAGGCTGACCACCACGCTGCCCTCAAGGGGCAACTCGGCATCGTCGGCAACGAAAGTCCAGTTGCGCGGCTCATCCTCGCGCAGGCGGATTTCAAGAGCGCCCTCAACCTCAAGAACGCCTGCGGTTGCCTCTTCCAGGCTTTTCCGCTTGATCTCAATTCGAGCCATAAACCGCATCCTTGAACGGCTGAACGCCAACCCGGCGATAGGTATCGAGGAACCGCTCGCCGTCCTCGCGGATGGAGCGGTAGGTCTCGATGATGGTCTCAACGGCGTTGATGACGCCGTCATAGTCGAAGCCGGGGCCGATGATCTTGCCGAGCGAGGCATCTTCCGCGCCCGAGCCGCCCAGCGTGATCTGGAAGTTTTCCTCGCCGCGCTTGTCCACGCCCAGAATGCCGATGTGACCGGCATGGTGGTGGCCGCAGGCGTTGATGCAGCCCGAGATCTTGATTTTCAGCTCGCCCACGTCGCGCTGGCGCTCGATGTCGGCGAAGCGCTTGGCGATGTCCTGCGCCACCGGAATGGCGCGGGCGTTGGCCAGCGTGCAGTAATCAAGGCCGGGGCAGGCGATGATGTCGGACAAGAGGCCCGCGTTGGACGTGGCCAGTTCTTGCTCCACCAGCTTCTGCCACAGCACGAACAGGTCCGCCTTTTTCACGTGAGGCAGCACTAGGTTCTGCTCGTGGGTCACGCGCACCTCGCCGAAGGAATACTGCTCGGCAAGGTCTGCAATGGCGTCCAGCTGCTCTGCCGAGGCATCGCCCGGAATGCCGCCGATGGGCTTCAGCGAAATGGTGGCGATGGCATAGCCCGCCGCCTTGTGGGCAGAGACGTTCTGCTGCACCCACTTGGCGAACTCAGGGCTCCCGGCCAGCGCGGCGTCATATCCGG
>JAEZBH010000255.1 GCA_023427285.1 Pseudomonadota bacterium | reverse complement strand
GTTCAATACGCTGATCAACATCCTGTTGAAGGCCTCGGCGAAGAACGTGTATGAGGATATGCTGCGCACCGTGGCGCTGGTGCGCGAGAGCGGGCTGGACTGGACGGTAGTGCGGGTGCCCATGCTTACCGATGCGCCCAAGACCGGGCAGGTGAAAGTGGGCATGGTGGGCAAGGGGATGGGACCGCGTATTTCCCGAGCAGACATGGCCGGCTATATGCTACAGCAGGTACAGAGCGACCAGCAGATTCGCAAAGCGCCAGCAGTCAGCAATTAAGGCAGTCTCGTAGGGATCGACCGCCGGGCGGCACAATGGCTGTGCCGCCCGGCGGTTTTGTTGTATGATCATGGTTACATTATTGGGGGCCAGCCATAAAGGAGATTTGTCATGGGCCAACCGTCGATTCAAAAGCCCATTATCACCGGCGCGGGAATTGGCGGGCTTTGCACCGCGATTGCCTTGCGAGCAGTGGGGATACCGGCTGTGGTATACGAGCGCGCGGATCGGCTGGAAGCGGTCGGCGCGGGGCTCACGCTGTGGGCCAATGCCATTTACGCCCTGCGAACGCTGGGGGTTGCGGAACAGGTCATCGCGGCAGGGTCAACCGTCGAACATGCTACCTCGTACACCCCGGATGGCCGCACGCTGAAATCGCTTAAGCATGGCGAGCTGGAAGAACGGTTTGGCGAGCCAACAGTTGCCATCCACCGGGCGGATCTGCACCGTGTGCTTCGAGCAGCGCTGCCTGCCGATGCCGTAGTGCTGGGAAAATCGCTGCGGTCCTATCATCAGGACGGCGAAACGGTGACCGCCTGTTTTGAGGACGGCACGACAGTCGATGGAGACCTGCTGATTGGCGCGGATGGCATCCACTCCGCTGTCCGCCGCCAGATGCTCCCGCAAATCGCCCTGCGTTATGCGGGCTATACCGCCTGGCGCGGCGTGGTCACTGAACCAGACGTGGCGCTGGGGTCAACCTCCGAAACCTGGGGACCGGGCAGCCGGTTTGGCATTGTACCGGTGTCGCAAAACCAGGTGTACTGGTTTGCGGCGGCGAATGCCCCCGAGGGCGTGGTTCAAACACCTGAAGCGCGCAAGCAAGAACTGCTGCGGCGGTTTGCTGGCTGGCACGAACCGATAACGCGGCTGATCCAATCCACGCCGCCCGAGCACATTCTGCGCAACGATATTTACGATATCAAACCTTACCAGCCGTGGAGCCAGGGGCGCGCTGTGCTGTTGGGCGACTCCGCGCACCCGACCACGCCCAACATGGGGCAGGGCGCGTGCATGGCGATTGAAAGCGCGGTGGTGTTGGGGCGGGCGCTGGCAGTGGATGACTACGCAGCTGCCCTGCAGCGCTATGAGACGGAACGCCGCGAGCGCACCGCATGGATCACCAACACCTCCTGGCAGGCGGGCAAGCTGGGCCAGTGGGAGAGCCCGCTGCTGTGCAAGGTGCGCGATTTCATCCTGCGCAGCACGCCCGATCGGATCGTGATCAACAGTCTGGCAAAAGCCGTCGGCTTTCGGGTATGATTTTTTACAACAGTACACCGGATACCCGGTAGCACTGCACTTAATCGTGATCTTTTGTGAAAAGCGGACTACGCCCGAAGAAAGAAATCAGGGAGTTATTGTCGCACATTGTGCGATAATAACTCCCTGGAATCCCTTTTCAAGGGGCGCCCTATGGGCGCGATTCACTTACTACGGTTAGATGCAGCACACCGGATACCCGGTGTACTGTTATAAAGATATTATCCGCCTCCGCCAACGCCTCCGGCAATTCCGCCTTCGGTCAGGCGGCGCAGGTCGCTGAGGGTGGTTTTTACCTCGTCCTCAGTCACGTCGCGCGAGCCATCGCGGTGTTTCAACCCGCCCGCGCGGATCTTTTCGACCGCTACCTCCTGGATGGTCAGATTGCGGGCCAGGGCTTCCTTCACCAGCGCGGCCCCGGCGGCATAGCCGATCAGCGGGTTGAGCGCGGTAACCACGATGGCGTTGCGACCCAGCCAGCCCTCCGCCTTCTCGCGGTTGGCGGTGATTCCAACCACGCACCGGGTGGTAAAGGCGTTTACCGAGCCGATGATCACCTGCATCATCTCATTCAGGTTGTGGGCGATAATGGGCATCATCACGTTCAGCTCAAGCTGCCCGGCCTGTGCCGCCAGCATCACTGTTGTGTCGCAGCCGATGACGTGGAACATGGCCTGGTTGAGCATTTCGGCCAGCACCGGGTTCACCTTACCCGGCATGATGCTCGAGCCCGGCTGAACGGCAGGCAGGCGGATTTCATCCAGCCCAGTAGCAGGCCCAGAGGCCAAAAGGCGGAAGTCGTTGGCGATGCGGATGAGGGTACCCGCCAAAGTGCGCAGCGCAGCCGAGAAATCGGCCGCATCCGCCATGGACTGCATCGACTCGAACAGGTTGTCCGACTCGTACAGCGGGAGGGCGCTGATTTCCGTAATGCGTTTGACCATGCGGGCGTGATACTCGGGGTGGGCATTGAGGCCGGAGCCGGTGGCGGTGCCACCGATGCCCAGCCGCCGCAGACCCTCCGCGGCACTGCGGATGCGCTTGGCATCGCGCTCCACCGCCAGCGCATACGCGCCGAACTCCTGCCCCAACCGCACGGGCACGGCATCCTGCAGGTGGGTGCGGCCTGATTTGACAATGTCATCAAACTCCTCAGCCTT
>JAEZBH010000247.1 GCA_023427285.1 Pseudomonadota bacterium | reverse complement strand
CGCGCAGGCTGGCGTGGCCCTCGAACATCAGCTTGCCAAACCCTTCCGCATCACCCGCCTCCAGCAGCACAATGGCCTCTTCCACCCGGGCACACTCTTCTACCACGTGCTGGGCGCGCATGCGCACTTCTTCGGGCAGTTTGTGCGCCAGCGCGTGGAACTGCACGGGCGTCACATCGCGCAGCGCCTGGATGTGCGGTAGATCCGCCTGCAGCAGGCGCACGGCTTCTTCGCACGAAGCGCGGCGCTCGTTGTAAGCAGAGTTTGCCAGCGACCGGCGCACTTTTGAGTCGGCGATGACGATGGAAATACCCTCTGGCATCGGCACCGGGCGCCAATCCAGGCTGCGCGTGTCCATGTAGAGGGCGTGGCCTTCCATGCCGTGCGCGCTGGCAAACTGGTCCATCAGGCCGCTGTTCACGCCCACGTATTTGTTTTCTGCTTCCTGGCACATCTTCGCCAGCTCCATTTGGCTCATTTGCCAGCCGTCCATCGCCCGCCACAATGTGGCGAACGCTACCTCGACCGCCGCGGAAGAGCTGAGGCCCGAACCGATCGGCACGTTCGAGGTGTACCATGCTTCCAAACCGCTGGTAGGGTAGCCGCGTTTCTGGATGGCCCAGGCAACGCCCGCCGGGTATAGTGCCCACGAAGGCAGCGGCTTGCCATCCGCGTCCTTTTTCGATTCCAGGTGGTCCAGGTCAAACGTGACGGACTGCTTGAGATCGAGCGCGGTGAGCTTTACCCGCCGCCCATCCAGGCGGTTTGCGGAGACAGTCACTTCGCGGTCAATGGCGGCAGGCAGCACCATGCCATCGTTATAGTCCACGTGCTCGCCCAGCAAGTTTACCCGGCCAGGAGCAGTTACCAGAAAATGCGCTGATGGGAGGTTCGCGATCATGGAGAATCCTTCAATGTGAGTTCACGGTTCACCCAAGGATGAATGACCCTGTCTATTTCTCTTTCTTTTGCTGTCCGCCAAACATCTTGCCGCCAAACAGCCTTCCGATTGTTTCGCCACTGGTGGGCATTTTCTGATCGGAACCGGCGCGCTTTTCCCAATTGGCGGCGCGGCGTTCCTCCAGCCACGTCTCGCGCCCATCGCGGGCGTGGACCAGCCGTTCGTGCAGTGCGGTTTCATTCTTATCCGCCAGTGCATCGCGGATCTGGGTTAGTTCGTCCATCAGGTTGTCCAGCATGCGCACGGTGTTTTCAGCGTTGAGCATGGCGGCGGTGCCCAATTTCTGCGTTTCGTCAAACTGCTCAACTGGCCCGGTCACCTGGGCGTAGGCCGGGCCGGCCATCTTGCGCGCTTCGCGCCAGCCCGGCTGGTCGATAGTCGCATTGACCAGCGCCGCGGCCAGCAGGTTCGGCAGGGTGTGGCTGTAGGCGGTCAGGCCATCGGCCTCGTAAGTGTCTGCGAACAATGGGGTTGCGCCAAAAACGGCGACCAGACGGGTAACCAGCTCCACCGCGCTGTCGTCGATGCCTGGCTGGGTCGAGATCAGCATCAGGCTGTTTTCGAACAGGTCCGCATGGGCATGATCGATCCCGCCATAACCTTCTAATAGATAGGCCGGGTTAATGCTGGGGGTCAGCGCCGCGAAATAGCGGTCTTCGCCGGGCAGCAGTTCTTTTGTCCAGGCCATCACCGGGCCCTTTACTGTTGAGGTGTCGATCAGCACGACGCCGGGTTTCAAATCCTGCGCGATGATCTCGATTGTTTCGCGTACTTCGTCCGCCGGAACCGCCAGGATCACCACATCGGCTTTTTCTACCGCGGATGGCAGGTTGATGACAAACCGATCAATCGCTCCGGTTCGCTCCGCCTTGCGGGCGATGTCCGGATCGCGGTCGTTGCCAATGCGCACTACCTGATCTTTGATCTTTGCCAGCGCCAGGCCCATCGAAGCGCCCACCTGCCCTAAACCGATGATGGTAATTTGCACAGCCATGGTTGCACTCCTTAAAGGTGGTTCCGCGCCGTTCTAGCCGATTAGCAGATTGAAGATTTCCAATACCGGCGGATAAACAAACGTATCAAAGAAGTTAAAGCCAAGCCCTGGTGTAACGAAGATCAGCATAATCAGGATCATCGGCCCCATTGGGCGGATGACTTGCAGCGGGCGGGCCAGGAACGGCGGGAAGAAGTAATCGGCAATCTTGTCGCCATCCAGTGGGGCCAACGGCACCAGGTTGAACAGCATCAGGTATAGGTTCATGATGATGAACGTAATCAAGAATTCAGATGAGGACGGCAGCCATTCGTACGGAGTCATAGACGAACTGAGCCCCAGCTTGAGCGGCACGGTCGCCAGCATCGCCAGCACAAAATTGGAGGCCGGCCCCGCGATGGAGACCAGCATCAGCGCAGCAGGGGAGCGGCGGTTTAGCCTAATGGGGTCCACAGGAACGGGGCGTCCCCAGCCAAACCCACCGAACAGCATCATGAGCGAGCCGATGGGGTCCAGGTGCACGAGCGGGTTGAGGGTGACGCGGCCCTGCGAGCGCGGGGTGTCATCACCGAGCATGTCAGCGCTCTTGGCGTGTGCAAACTCGTGAACCGAGATCGAGATGATCAGGGTCAACATGATGCTGATTAAGTATGCTGGATCTTGAAAAATTTCGAACATGGAATGGAACCGGATTCCTCTCTGACACCGATATGAATAAGCGGTACCCCCACCGATTATAATGTTCTATGGGGCAGGGCACATGGAAGGGGTG
>JAEZBH010000215.1 GCA_023427285.1 Pseudomonadota bacterium | reverse complement strand
GGCTTGCGCTGGGCCGCGCCAAGTCGCTTGGACCCAACAGCCTTTACGTCTTCAATCCGCAGGACGCATCGCCCACCGCGCTGATGGCAAATCTCGAGTCAGACCTGCACAGCGCTCTTGTCAACGGCCACCTCGATCTGGTCTTCCAGCCGCAGGTGGAAATCCCGACCGGGCGAATCATCGGCGTTGAGACCCTGGTGCGCTGGGAGCATCCGCAGCACGGGATCGTCACGCCGGATGTGCTGCTGACCATCGCGGAAAACGCCGAGATTATGTCGCAGTTCGATGAGAGCATCCTGCGGCTGGCATTGGCGGAAGTTGCAGGCTGGACCGATCCGGAGCGGGCGCATTTGCAGGTGGCCGTCAACGTCTCGGCTGTGCAGTTGCATGATGAGGCGTTCGATACGCTGGTGCTGAACGCCTTGGCCGACGCAGGGGTTGCGCCGTCCCGCCTGACGCTGGAAGTGACCGAGACCGCCATCGTTGAAAATCTGGAGGTGGCCGCGCGCACGCTGGGCCGTCTGCGCAGCAGCGGGGTTCGCATTGCCATCGACGACTTCGGCACCGGCTATTCCTCGCTCGCCTACCTCAAGTCGCTGCCGCTTGATTGTCTGAAGGTGGACAAGCAGTTCATCAACGATCTGACCAGCCACAAGCGGGACCGCATCGTCATTCACAGCCTTGTGGAGTTGGCCCGCTCGCTCGGCATCGGGGTTATCGCCGAGGGCGTCGAGACCGAGGCCCAGCTCAACCTCCTCAGCCGCGAGGGGTGCAACTGCTATCAGGGCTATCTTTGCTCAACGCCGCTGCCAGCCAGCCGCCTGCAAGAGTTCGTGGCAGAGTGGAACCGGCGCGCCGGGCCGCCGCCGCGTCAGACCAAGGCCAAGGGGTAGGGCAGATCGAAACCTGCGCCTGACAGGGGGCGACGAGCGAAGCTCCAGTATGCTCGCGTAATTTTCCAGCCGTTGCGCTTGACCCGCCGCGCTCCTGTGGTCAGTGTGCGGCGATGCTAGAAATCGCCTTTATCTCCGACTTCGTCTGCCCCTGGTGCTATATCGGGAAGCGCAATCTCGACATGGCCCTTGCGGAGCGCTCCGAATACGCCATCTCGGTTCTGTGGCTGCCATACCAGCTTGCGCCGGACGTGCCGGCAGAAGGTGTCGACCGGATGGAGTATCTGCGCTCCAAGCTGGGCTCGGATCAGCAGCTGACAGCCCATATCGATGCCGTTCGCGAGCACGGCATTGCGGCGGGCATCGACTTCCGCTTCGATCGCATCCAGCGCATCCCTAACACGCTCGACGCGCACCGCCTGCTGCGCTGGGCGCAGGAGCACGATCTGGCCGCAGACATGGCCCAGCGCCTGTTCGAAGCCTATTTCGAAGAAGGCCTCGATATCGGCGATCACGCGGTCCTTGGGGCTCTGGCGGAAGACGTCGGCCTCAGCGGCGAGGACGTGCGCAGCCTCTTGGCCACCGATACCGATATCGAGCCAGTGCGCGCAGGCTTTGCCAACGCCCGCGAGATCGGCGTGCGCGGCATCCCGACGCTGATCTTCGACGGCAAGTGGGTCGCCACCGGCGTTCAGTCCACCGAAGCCCTCGTTGGCGTGCTCGACCAGCTCGAAGCTGAACGCAACGCACCGGCCGGCCCGGCTGCGAACGACGAAGACTGAGCTTTTTCAGGGTCTTGGTTCAAGTATGCAGGAGGGTCTTAACCCTCCTGCACCTCCCATTCATTTTACGAGCGCGTGTCCAGCCTGCGCACGGAACACGGTCGGATCATCTACCGGAATATGAAAAGGGCCGTATCCTCCATGAAGGACACGGCCCTTTTGTTTGTCTGGCTGTGTGCGGGATGACAGGCGGGGCCCTGTATTGAACACATGAAAGGGCAGCCGTTTCATGAAGGACACGGCCCTGAAAACGAAGGGGGTGCAGGGGGTTATAAACCCCCTGCAAACTGAAAAGAGGCCCCTTAACCTGCCGCAGCCTGACGGGCGACCTTGGCCAGCCCCTTGGAGAGAGACAGTGCGCCGGAGAGGCGGTCTTTTTCTTCGCTCCATGGGCGGGCGATGACCAGCTTGTGATCCGGGCGGAGTTTTGCGGTGCCCTTCAGCTTGGTCACGTAGGCAACAAGGCCCGCCGGGTTGGCGAACTGGTCGTTGCGGAAGGTGACGATCGCGCCGCGTGGCCCCGCATCCAGCCGTGCAATGCCGGCGATGCGGCAATAGGCTTTGGTTTCAACCACATAGAGAAGGTTTCTGAACTCGCGCGGCATCTTGCCGAAGCGGTCGATCATCTCGGCGGCGAAGGAGTCGATCTCGGCGCGGGTGGTGAGTTCGCCAATGCGCCGGTAGAGGCCCATGCGCACGGTGAGGTCCGGCACATAAGTCTCGGGGATCATGATGCTCGCGCCGACGGTGATCTGCGGCGAGAACTCCTCCTGTTCGATGTCCGCCTCCCGCACGCCAGCGGCGCGGGCCTGGGCGGCGGCAATCGCCTCTTCCAGCATCTGCTGATACAGCTCGAAGCCGATCTCGCGGATATGGCCGCTCTGCTCGTCGCCAAGCAGGTTGCCCGCGCCGCGAATGTCCAGATCGTGGCTGGCCAGCTGGAAGCCCGCGCCAAGCCCTTCAAGGCTTGAGAGCACCTGCAACCGCTTCTCGGCGGTGGGTGTCAGGGGCACCTTCGGATCGGTGGTCAGGTACGCATAGGCGCGCACCTTCGAGCGGCCGACGCGCCCGCGCAGCTGGTAAAGCTGGGCAAGGCCGAACATCTCCGCCCGGTAGAGGATCATGGTGTTGGCGCTTGGAATGTCGAGGCCGGACTCCACGATGGTGGTGGAGAGCAGCACGTCATACTGCCGGTCATAGAAGGCGGTCATCCGCTCTTCGATGTCGCTGGCCGCCATCTGGCCATGTGCGGTGATGAACTTCACCTCCGGCACGGCCTCGCGCAGGAAGGTCTCGATATCGGCCAGATCAGAGATTCGCGGCACCACGATGAAGCTCTGCCCGCCGCGATAATGCTCGCGCAGCAAGGCCTCGCGGATCACCACATCGTCCCACGGGGCGACATACGTGCGCACCGCCAGTCGATCGACCGGGGGCGTTGCGATGAGCGACAGCTCGCGCAGGCCCGTCATTGCCATTTGCAGCGTGCGCGGAATGGGCGTTGCGGTCAGCGTCAGCACATGCACGTCGGCGCGCAGCTGCTTCAGCTTCTCCTTGTGGGTCACGCCGAAGTGCTGTTCCTCGTCCACAATGACAAGGCCGAGCCGCTTGAACGTGATGCCCTTGCCCAGCAGCGCGTGGGTGCCGATCACCACATCGACCGTGCCGTCCGCCAGTCCCTGCTTGGTGGCGTTCTGCTCCTTCTGGCTGACGAGCCGGAACAGCTTGCCGATTTTGAGCGGGAATCCTGCAAAGCGCGCCTCGAAGGTGGCGGCGTGCTGGCGGGCGAGCAGGGTGGTCGGCGCAATGATCGCCACCTGCTGGCCTGACATGGCGGCGGCAAAGGCGGCGCGCAGCGCAACTTCGGTCTTGCCGAAGCCCACGTCGCCGCACACCAGCCGGTCCATCGGCCTGCCGGAAGACAGATCCTCCAGCACATCGTTGACCGCCTTGATCTGGTCTTCCGTCTCCACATAGGGGAAGCGGGCGCAGAACTCTGCCCAACTGCCGGATTCGGTCTCGATCACGTCCGCCTGACGCAGGGCGCGCTCGGCGGCAATCTTCAGCAGTTCGCCCGCAATTTCGCGAATGCGCTCCTTGAGCTTGGCCTTGCGGGCCTGCCAGGCCGCGCCGCCCAGCTTGTCGAGCGTCACGCTCTCGCTGTCGGAGCCGTAGCGGGTCAGAACCTCGATGTTCTCAACCGGCACGTAGAGCTTGTCGCCATCGGCGTAGATCAGCAGCACGCAGTCGTGGGGGGCATCGCCCACCTCGATGGTGGCCAGCCCCTCATAGCGGCCAATGCCGTGCTCGGTGTGCACTACCAGATCGCCGGTGTTGAGCGCGGTCACTTCGGTCAGGAAGTTGTCGGCCTTGCGTTGGCGGCGGCGCTTGCGCACCAGCCGGTCGCCAAGAATGTCCTGCTCGGTCAGCACCGCCACATCGTTGGTGGAGAAGCCGTGATCCAGCCCCAGCACGATGAGCGAGACGCCCTTCGCGCTTGCCCCCAGCGCCTCCTGCCAGCTTTCGGCATAGATCAGCGGCTTGACGCCATGATCTGTCAGCAGGCCCTCAAGCCGCTCGCGCGAGCCTTCGGAATAGCTGGCCAGAATAACCTTCTTGCCGCTCTTGCGAAGCTGCTCCAGATGCGCGCCCACGGCCTTGAACACGCCGCCGGGGTTGTTCTGCCGCTCGGGCGCGAAGTCGTGCGCCGCGTGGGTGTCGAAGCTGGCAACCGTGGGCGAGGGCGGCTGCTCGAACGGCGTTGCCGCATGAGCCCGCGCCTCGGTCAGCAGCGCCTGCCAGCCCTCCGGCGTCAGGTAGAGCTGGTCGGGCTTGAGCGGGTGATAGCTGCCCTTGTCCGCCAGAAGGGCGGTGCGGCGGGCATCGTAATAGTCGTTGATCGCCTCGAAGCGGGTCTTGGCGGCAGAGTCGGCCAGCGCGTCGAGAACAACCACGTCCTTTTGGCCGAGGTAGTCGAACAGCGTGGCCAGTTCCTCTTCGAACAGAGGCAGCCAGTGCTCCATGCCGGTCAGGCGGCGCTGTTCGGAGACGGCGGCATAGAGCGGGTCATGACCCAGCACCGCGCCGAAGATTTCCACATACCGCTGGCGGAAGCGGCGCACGGACGTCTCGTCCAGCAGCACTTCGTTCACCGGCATCAGGGTGAATGTCTCGATCCGCTCGATCGTGCGCTGATCGGCGGGCTCGAATCGGCGAATGGAATCAATTTCATCGCCGAAGAAGTCGAGACGTACCGGCAGGTCCATGCCTGCCGGGAACACGTCCACAATGCCGCCGCGCACCGCGAACTCGCCCGCCTCAACCACCGTGTCGGCCCGCACGTAGCCTGCCGCCATCAAAAGGGCGGTCAGGGTCTCGCGGCTGAAGGCGTCACCCACGCTGATCCGGCGCACCAGCTTGCGGATGCGCTCCGGCTTCAGCGTTTTCTGAAGAGCGGCGTTGACCGTCGTCACCAGCAGTTGCGGCGCCTCGCGGCGCGTGCTCGTCAGCCGGGCCAATGCCGCCAGCCGGTCGGCCACCACGCGGGTGGCGGGCGATGAGCGGTCGTAGGGCAGGCAGTCCCACGCGGGCAGGTACACCACCTCCAGCTCCGGCGCGAAGTAGGGCGCGGTATCCAGAATCTGGTTGGCGGCGGCATCGTCGCGGGCAATGTACACCACCCGCTTGGCGGTTCCGGCTGTGCGGGCAAGGTCCGCCAGCAGCCACGGCACGAAGCCTTCAACGCTTCCGGCAAGCGTCAGGCTGGCCGGGGCTTCGACGATCTGGTTCGGGTCGATCACTGTTTCGCGTCGATCACTTGTTGACCGGCATGTAGTCGAGGCGGCGCATGGCATCCATGATCGGGCCATGATACTGGGCGGGCGGTTCCTGACGGCCGATCATCCACGCCATGATCTCGACGTCGTTCTCTTCGAGGAAGCGCTCGAACCACATCACGTCTTCCAGCGTCATGGAGGCAAGGGTTGCCTGCACGAAGCTGCCGATCATGATATCGGCTTCCTTGGTCCCCCGATGATTGGCGCGGAAGAGCAGCCGGCGTTTGCGGGCTTCAAGATCCGAAGTCATGTTCTGTCATCCTGTGTATAGAGCGGGGGCGCACCTTAGGCTAAGGTGTGCCGAGTTTGAAGCCTGAGACGATGCGCCCGGATAGTCTTTTTCCTCTGTTTGCCCCAGCCACCAGCCTGAAAGGCGTCGGTGCCGCGCTGGCGAAGCAATTGAACCGCATCAAGCTGGACAGGGTGGTCGATCTGATCTTCCACCTGCCGGTCGATGTTGTGGAGCGGCCTTTGTGGCCGAGCCTTCGCCATGCGCGCGAGGGGACGACAGGCACCGTTGCCGTCACCGTCTCCGACCATTCGCAAGGCGGTCCGCGCAGTCCTGTGCGCGTGATTTGCCACGATGCTGAAGGAGAAACGCTCACGCTGGTGTTCTTCTCCACCTATGGCAACACGCTCTCCAAGCGCTTGCCGATTGGGGCGGAGCGGCTGATCTCCGGCAAGCTGGAGCGTTTCGGGGCCATGATGCAGATGGTCCACCCGGATTACATTGTCGAGCCCGGCCAGATGGACCAGATCCCGGCGCGAGAGCCGGTCTATGGCCTGACCGAGGGCATCACCAACAAGCGGATGCGTACCTGCGTGCAGGCTGCGCTGGAAAAGACGCCGCCGCTGCCGGAATGGATCGACCCAGAACTCGCCCAGCGCCGCAGCTGGCCCGCATGGCGCGAGGCGCTTGCGGAAATCCATGCGGGCGAGGGCACCTATGAGGCCCGCGAGCGGCTGGCGTATGATGAGATGTTCGCCAACCAGCTGGCCTTGGCGTTGCTGCGCGGGCGCACCCGCAAGCGCAAGACCGAGCCTCTGGTGGGCGATGGCCGCCTCGTCAATCAGGTGCTGGCCCAACTCCCGTTCCAGCCGACCGGCGCGCAGGCGCGGGCGTTTGAGGACGTGCGGCGCGATCTGGCCAGCCCGGAACCCATGCTGCGTCTGCTTCAGGGCGATGTCGGCTCCGGCAAGACGCTTGTCGCGCTCATCGCCATGCTGAACGCTGCCGAGTGCGGTGCGCAGTCCGCGCTGCTGGCACCCACCGAAATTCTGGCCCGCCAGCACTATGCCACGCTCACCAAGCTGATCGGCGACGCGCCGGTGCGCATCGCTTTGCTCACGGGGCGCGAGAAGGGCAAGGGCCGCGCTGCCTTGCTGGAAGCGCTGGCAGCGGGCAAGATCGACATTCTGGTCGGCACCCACGCCATCTTTCAGGACGATGTTCATTACCACAACCTGCGCTTCACGGTGATTGACGAGCAGCATCGCTTCGGCGTTCACCAGCGCCTGCTGCTCACCCAAAAAGCCCCGGTTCCGGCGCACCTGCTGGCAATGACCGCCACGCCCATTCCTCGCACGCTGACGCTTACGCTTTATGGCGAGATGGATGTGTCCAAGCTCGACGAGCGCCCGCCCGGACGCCAGCCCATCGACACCCGCGTCGTCTCGCTCGATCGTCTGGATGACGTGTACGGCGGTCTTGCGCGCGCCATTTCAACCGGCGCTCAGGCCTATTGGGTCTGTCCGCTGGTGGAAGAGTCCGAGAAGATGGACCTCGCCGCCGCCGAGGCCCGCGCCGCTGACCTGCAACAGCGCTTCGGCTCTGCCATCGGCCTTGTTCACGGCAAGATGAAGGGTGCGGAGAAAGACGCCGTCATGGCGGCGTTCCAGTCCGGCGAGATCAAGGTGCTGGTCGCCACCACGGTTATTGAAGTCGGTGTGGACGTACCCAACGCCACTCTCATTATCATCGAGCAGGCCGAGCGCTTCGGCCTTGCCCAGCTTCACCAGCTGCGCGGTCGCGTCGGGCGCGGCACCGGCAAGTCCACCTGCCTGCTCTTGCGCGGCACCAACGTGGGCGAGACCGCACGCGCCCGCCTCGCCATGATGCGCGAGACCGACGACGGCTTCCGCATCGCCGAGGAAGACCTGCGCCTGCGCGGCGCGGGCGAATTGCTGGGGTCGCGCCAGTCCGGCTTCCCCGATTTTAAGCTGGCCGATCCCATGATCCACGGCGACCTGCTCGAAGTCGCCCGCGACGATGCTCGCGTTCTTGCGATGAAAGATCCCGGCCTCTCCAGCCCACGGGGCGAGGCCGCCCGCACGCTGCTCTACCTCATGGAGCGCGACGTCGCCGCTGGTCTGCTGCGCTCGGGGTGAGGGGCTTAGAGCGACTTTCGAGCAAAACGCATGTTTTGCGGTTAAGAAAGCGCGACCAACAAAGGATTTAGAGCGGGCGACCTGCTGCAAGCTGGTTGCAAAACGCTCTAAGGCGGCAAACGCGGGCAGGGCAAGCGCGCCCAGTGCCAGTGCGATCAGATATGCCAGCAAACCCTTCATTCTCGCCTCCGTCCTGCATTGAGTGTCAAAAACGCTAACAGGGACGCGAGACCAACCGCCTTGGGCAATACACGCTCAGGGCTCACTCCTTTTCTCACGGGGGTTTTGCAATGTCAATAGGTTTTTAACTATAGTCGGAGGTGTAGCCCTACAGGCTCCGCAGCCCGGCCGGGTACGTCCCGATCAAATCAGCCCCCAAACGCGAAAAGACGCACAAGCGTATCCGCTCGCACGTCCCTTAAACCCAAGGGGGTGTGGGGGTTTATAGACCCCCACGAATGAATTATTTTAATCCCTTAACCTTGGGCTTCTCTGCTTGCCCGGCGGCAATACCGAAGGAGACCACCAGCTTCACGCCGTCTTCCACCGGCATGTCGAGGTGGCGCAGGCGCGAGCGGGGCTGGAACACCACGAACCCGGCGTAGAGGTTGGGGGCGGTGGGCACATAGACGCTTACCACCTCGTCGGTTTCCGCAACGCCCAGATCCCGGCGAACGTGGGCGGCGATGTGCTCGGGCGCAACGGCAGAAACGAAGCCGGTGACCCAGCGGCCTTGCGCCGGGTATTCGATCAGCACCACCTCGCGGAAGGACATGCCGCCGGGGCCGATCACGGTCTCGAACACCTGCTTCACCGGGCGGTAGATGGCGCGGATGACCGGCGTGCGGTTGAGCACCTTCTCCCACAGGTCCAGCAGCCAGGTGCCGATGACGTTTGCGGTCACCGCACCCAGCAGGGTGAGGCCGACGACGACCACGACAACGCCGATACCCGGCACGCCGATGCGGGCAACCTCGGGCGGCAGCAGCGGCGTGATGATCTCGTCAATCGCGCCGATGACGGTTGTCAGCAGGTAAAGGGTAATCAGCACCGGCGCTGCAACGACGATGCCGGTCAGGAAATAGGCCCGCAGCGACTGGCGCACGGTGTTGCGCGGCTTCGTCTCCGAAGCCGCCGGGGTGGGGGTCTCGTCCATGGTCGAAATCAGCCCAGCGACTTATCGTAGATGCGGTAAGTCTTGTAGATGAAGCAGCCGATATTCTCGAGGATATTCCGCATCGGCAGGTTGTCCTCCAGAATCCAGGAAAGCTCGCCCCGGTTCGAGTAAACGCCCACCGTATCCCGGCGAATATGCTCGATCAGCATCATCGCCATCAGCGCGCCGTTGCGGCTGGCCTGCAACTCCTTGCGCACGCCCATCAAGGGCACGCGCACGCGCTGGGTGAAGGGCTTGCGCAAACGCCACAGCAGCTTTGCCCAGCCGAACGGGAACAGGCGGCCGTCAAGGTCGCGCTGAAGCTCGTTCAGGTCCGGCAGGGTCAGCATGAAGGCGGCAGGCTCGCCGTCGAACTCGCAGATGCGCACCAGATCCGGCTTCACCAGCGGCTTCATCTTCTTGGCGGCGTAGGCGATTTCCGCCTCGGTCAGCGGAATGAAGCCCCAGTTGTCCGACCAGGCGTCATTCAGAATCTCCAGCACCAGCCGCACTTCCTGCTCGAAGCGGGAGGGGTCGGCCTTGCGGATGCGGATGCGCGGGTTCTTGTCGCCCGCCGCCACAATCCGCTGGATGCGCTCGGGGAAACCGGCGGTGATGTCCAGATCGTAGGCGTAGAGGTCCTTGGCCTTGCCGTAGCCCAGCGCCTCAATCATTCCGGCGTAGTAGGGCAGGTGGTGCGGCGTCATCAGCAGCGGGGGGTGCTCGAAGCCGTCAACCAGAAGGCCCGGCTCATCCCAGATGGAGAGGCTGAACGGCCCCATCGCATTGGTCATGCTGCCCGCCTTCAGCCAGCCCTCGGCGGTCTTGAACAGCTCTGCCGCAACAGCCGGGTCGTTCTCGCACTCGAACATGCCCCACTGGCCGGTGCCCTGGCCCATGTGCTTTTGCACCAGCTCATCGATCTGGGCCGAGATGCGGCCAACCGGCTTGCCGTCTCGCAGCGCCAGCCAGTAGCGCGCCTTGGCGTGGCCGAAGTAGGGGTTGGATTTCTCCGACAAAAGGCCCTTCACCTCGCCCAGAAGCGGCGGCACCCACTGGGGGTCGTTCTTGTAGAGCGTCCAGGGCAGACGAACGAAAGCGTCAAGATCGGCTTTGGTCTCAACCGGGCGGATCTCGATGGTCGTGGCGGTGGTCAGCACGCTGGAAACTCCTGCAAGGCTATTCGCCCATTCGATGGGGCATCACTATGGCGGATTTTGGGCTGGCAAACGTGGCGATAAGGAAGCCGGCTACACCTTCAGGCGCAGCCATTTGCTGAACCGGCCCAGCGCTGCGCGGTCGGCGCGGCACAGGCCGAACCGCAGCGAGAGCCAGAAGGCAGGCAGGAACATGACAGCGGCTGCAACCATTCCGGCAAGCTCGGACCAGCGGCTTGCAGCGGCATCGGCTGCCAGCACCATCAGCGCTGCCAGCGCGCTGATGGACAATGTGCGCCAGAACGGAGGCTGAAACGGGTGTAAAAGGTGCGACCAGTAAAGCTGCACCAGCGCCAGCACCGCCACGAGGTTCAGCGAAACCGCCACCGAGATCGCCATGCCCGCCGCGCCGAACGTCGGGGTGAGGGCGAACGCCAGCCCGAACCAGCTCACCAGCCCTGCGCCGCTGTTCCACAGCATCAGCCGACGCTGGCCGATCACTTCCAGAATGGCGGCGCTCGGGCCGAGCAGCGCCTCGATCGCGCGGCCGACGGAGAGAATGATGACCAGCATCAGCGCTGCTCGCGCCTCGGGGGCGAACAGCATCAAAATCCCCGGCGACAGGCCGATGAGCAGAGCCAGAAGCGGCAGAATGCCCGCCGTGGCAAGGCGGGTGGAAAAGCCGTAAAGCGGCTGCACCGCATTGGAATCGATGGCGGCCTTCTGGGCCGAGGCCAGCGGCGCCATGACGTAGCCGAAGCTGAGCTTGACCATCTGCATGATGCTGGAGACCTTGCGCGCAATGCCGTAGAGCGCGGCGGCCGTTGCGCCCTGCGCGCCCGGCAGCATCAGGTTCAGCAAGATCGGCGGCAGGTCGGAATAGCAGCGCTTCAGGATGTTGCCCGGCAGCACGGCCAGCCCGTAGGTCAGCATTTCGTGGACCATGCCACGCGGCACGCGGGCGCGCAGCAGCAGCTTCAGATTGTAGTATTTGCCCAGCAGGCGCAGCGACAGCGCCGAGATGAACAGCAGCGAGGCAAGGTGCGCGACCACCAGCCCGAGGCTTTGCAGACCAATGGCGAAGCACACCACGGCAAAGGCAAGGCGGCTGGCCTGCTCATAGAATACCTTGAGGCGGATTTCGGGGCCGAAGGCGCGCCGCGCCCGCATGGCAGAGCCTGCCACCTCCATGAAGGTCCACAGCGGCAGCGCCCAGGCGAACAGGCCGATGGCCAGCGCCAGCGTCGCCTGATCCTTGGGAGCAGCGTTCACAATGCCGGCGAGCCATGGCGCGGCAAGGCTGCCCAGCAGCGCCAGCGGCACGGTGGTGGCAAGCGTGATGAGTATGGCCACCTTGACGGCGGCGTGGGCTTCTTCCTCGCTCCTGGCCTGCGGCACCACGCGCTGAAGCACGCTGGTCATGGCCAGATCAACGATGTTGGAGACGATGTTCACCGCCGCCCACAGCACCGTGTAGACGCCATAGGTCGCCACCGAGAACAGCCACGTATAGGCGGGCTGGCTGATGAGTTCGATCACCGCGCCGAAGCGGGCAAGCAAGGCCGTGGCCGCGCCGCGCGCAACCTCGCCTTCGGTTACGGGCTTTCGCTCGATCTCCGCAGGTGTGTCATGCATGGCAGGCGTTGTCATTCCTCGGTCCGGAACAAGACGCTCTCACCGATGCAGAAGAAGAGCAGGGGCGCCGCCCAGGCAGCCAGGAACGGCGGTACGGAGCCGAACTGACCCATGGCGAGCATGAAGTTGTCCGCAACGAAGTAGCTGAAGCCCAGCGCCATGCCGATCACGATGCGCAGGAACAGCTTGCCCGAGCGCACGACGCCAAAGGCGCTCACCGCCGCCAGCAGCGGCATCAGCACCGAGGAGAACGGGCCGGAAACCTTGTGGTAGAGCGAGGCCTGAAGGCTCTCGACCGGGCGTCCCGCCTCGGTCAGTTCCTTGATGGCCTTGCGCAGGCGGCTGTAGGAAACGGTTGCCGGATCAACCGAAACCGCCAGGAACCTGTCGATCTGCACGTTAGTGTTCCAGGCCATGGTGTCCCGCTCCACCGCCGGTGCGCCATCGAGGCTGTAGATGCGCACGCCGTAGAGCGTCCACTGGCCATTGGCATGAACGGCCTGCCGGGCAGTGATGATGCGGGTCAGGCGGCTGCCGTCGTCCTGCCGCTCGAAAAGCTCGAAACCGGGCAGGATCAACTGGCCATCGCGCTGGATGGCCTCGCGGGCATGGATGATGGTCTGGCCATCGGCCACCCATACTTCCTGCCCCTCGGGCACGCCTTCCTCCTGGCGCGGCGCGTAATCCGCCCGTTCCCACGCCTGAAGCTCGGCGGTGGAGCGCACCACCACCGTTTCGTTGAAGGTGAAGTGAAACAGCCCGATGAGGGCGGCGGCCGCCAGCAGCGGGGCCAGCACCTGATGGGCCGAAATGCCCGAGGCGCGCATCACCACCACTTCGCTGTTCTGGTTCAGCGTTGCCAGCGTCACCAGCGTGCCGAGCAGAACGGAGAACGGCAGGAATTGCGAGATCAGCTGGGGCAGGCGCAGGCTCACATACTGGAGCAGGGCCGGATACCCGTTGCCCGGCACCGACAGAATCTTGTCGGATTCCGAAAGCAGGTCCAGCGTTTGCAGGATCATCACGAGGCCGATCATGAAGGCCAGCACCCGGACGATGAACATCTGTCCGAGATAGCGTGTCAGGGTGAGTGAGGGGAACAGCCGCATGTATCCTGCCCGTTAGTGAGCGAGTTTCCGCCGGCGGCGGAAGAGTGCCATCAGGCGTTTCAGCCGCTTCGACATCTTGTCGCCAATGCGGATCAGACGGCCGATCGGCGGCTCGCCTACCTTGTAGGCCACCTGCCGGAACAGCCAGACGCTGTAAAGGAGAAACAGGGTGTAAGGCACCCATTGGGCAAGCGCTGCCGGAACAACGCCATCACCGCTGATCTTCTCGCAGAACTCAGAAATCTCGTTGTAAACGACCAGAATGACGATTCCGGCGAACACGCCGATTGCCGATGTACTGCGCTTGGGCGGAATAGCCATGCCCATCGCCAGGAACGGAATGGCGAACAGAACCGCCACCTGTATCAACCGGCGGTGGAAGTTGGCTCTGGCCTCCTGCTTCAACTCTGGTGTCAGGGTGGGCTCGCTCTGCGTGATGACCAGCTCGGGCAGGGTCATTTCCAGATATTCGTTGCCTCTGGCGCGAAACGCCTCGATCTCCGGCAGATCCACCGGCAGGTCGTGCTGGTCGAACTGGAGGATGCGCTGTGCGTTGCCGGTGGCGTCGCGGTGAACCAGCTCGCCGTTGAACAGTCGGAACAGCACGATATTGGGATCGTCCGTCGCCAGAAACGTGCCCTGTTCGGCGGTGGCGGTCAGGATCGCGTCTTTCTTGTCGACAACGTAAACGAAAATGTCTGACAGAATCCGGCCGCCGTCGCGGGATTCCTCGATCCGCAGCGTCAGCTTCTTGCCCAGATGGGCAAATTCGCCAACCTTGATGCTGGCCCCCAGCGCGCCCGAGCGCAATTCGAAGCGCAAACCCTCATAGGCATAGCGGCTGTAGGGCTGGATGAAGCCGACAAGGCCCAGCGTCACGACCGCCAGCAGCGCTGCATAGATCATCGGCATCTTCAGCAGCCGCAGGTGCGAGACGCCCGCAGAGGTGATGGCATCCATCTCGCTGCCGGTCGCCAGCTTGCGAAAGGCCAGTGTGGTGCCCAGCAGCAGCCCGATCGGGATGCCCAGCGCCAGATACTGGGGAATGAGATTGCCCAGCATTTGCCACACGACGGTGACCGGGCCGCCTTCGTCCATGACAAAGGTGAACAGCCTCAGCATCTTGTCGAGCAGCAGAAGAAGCGCCGAAACCACCAGGGTGGCGAGCAGCGGAACCAGAATGAGACCAGAAATGTAACGGTCCAGGCGGTTGATCATCGCGGTATTGTCGCCGATTGGTCAAACTTTGGCCGCGAACGACCCCCAAAGAAATAAATTATGGGCTGGATATAGCCCGGCCAAAGGAAGAGGTCACATGAAAAATCGCAGCCTGAGGACGCTCGTCTCCGCACTGTCTCTGCTGGTGGCAGCAGCAACAGGTGTGCAGGCGGCCCCGGCTGGAGCCGCTGTGCTGGGTCCGCACGCGGCAAGTTGCGAGTCTGGTGCGTCCGCTCCTGCCGTGTTGCTCACGGTGACGGGCTTCAAGGACAATGTCGGCCAGCTTGTTGTGAAGGCCTTCCGGGCATCGGAAGATGATTTTCTAAAGTCCGGCAAATACTTGGTTAAATACGCCGTGCCGGTTCCCGCCAGCGGGAATGCAACCGTCTGCGTGCCGCTGAGCGGCAATCACCAGACCTATGCGCTCTCGGTGCTGCATGATCGCGACAGCGACGGCAAGACCGACCTGTGGAGCGACGGCTTCGGCGTGTCCAACAATCCCAAGTTGAAGATGTCCAAGCCCCCCGTCAGCCAGGTGGCCTTCAAGGTCCCGAATTCGGTGGGCACGATGGAAATTGTTCTGAATTACGTGTCCGGCCTCAGTGTGAAGCCGATTCGGGAGGCGAAGTAATCCATGTCTCTGGTTGCGCTGCTCACCAATCCCTTGTCGACCAGAAACAAGGATCTGCTGCCCCGCGTGCGTGAGTTCGTGGCGTCGCGCCCGAACATTTTCCACGTCGAGCTGAGCGACATCAACGAGATCCCAGAGGCGTTGAAGTGCATCGCATCGGTCAAGCCGACCATTCTCGTCATCAATGGCGGCGATGGCACGGTGCAGGCAACGCTGACCGAACTCTATCACGCACGCCCTTTTGGCGATGATCTGCCGCCGGTTGCCGTGCTGCCCAACGGCAAGACCAACCTCATTGCCGCCGATCTTGGCGCGGAGGGTGATCCGCTCAAGGCGCTCGACCGGATCGTCGAGATCGCAGCCGGAGACGTCTCCGCGCACGTGGTCAGCCGCCGCCTCATCGCCCTGTCTGACGGGCGCGGCAATCGTCCGGTGCTCGGCATGTTCCTTGGCGGGGCAGGGCTGCTCAGCGCGCTCATGTTCTGCCGCAACAAGATTTACCCGCTCGGCCTGTCCAACAAGATTTCCCACTTTCTGGCCGCTGTCGCCACGCTGACCGGCGTCTTGATCGGCGGGCGCTCCAGACTGTCGCCCGTGCGCTCAGAGCCGCTCAAGGTGACTGTTGAGGGCGTCGGCTCCTACGAGGGGTGGTTCTTCGTCCTGCTGGTGACGACGCTGGAGAAGTTGCTGCTCGGCATTCGCCCGAAGGATACCGGCGATGGCAGCTCGCTCAAGCTGATCTGCCTTGAGCAGAACCGCATGAGCATCCTGCGCACCGCCATCTCCATGCTGTTGATGCGCAAGAGCGAGGTGGAAGATACTCCCGGCCTGCATCTGGACGGTAGCTCCGAAATCCGTATCGAGGGCAGCGATCCGGCCGTGCTGCTGGACGGCGAAATCTATAAAGCCGCCCCCGGCCGCCCGATCGTGCTCACCCAAACCGCGCCCCAGCCGTTCCTGTCGCTCGCGGCTTGAGGCAAGGGTTTCAATTTCTAAAGGGGGTCTATAACCCCCTTTAGAACCCCCATTAGTTTGCAAGGGCCGCGCATGGATTATGCCGTGGCGCAGACCTTGATCCAGTTGGCAGACGAGCAATGACCGGCACGGCGGTAAAAGATCACGCAACGCTCACGGACCTCGTGGCCGCACAACTGGCAACGCCCGCGCACCCGGTCGTCAGCACTTTCGCGCAGCGCGTGGCGCAGCGCTACTGCGCGTCAGCCGAGGCGGTTCTGTTTTATGGCTCGGCCCTGCGCACGGGCGATCTG
>JAEZBH010000213.1 GCA_023427285.1 Pseudomonadota bacterium | reverse complement strand
ATCGAGCTGATCGGCCCGCCGCCGACCTCCGGCACCCGCGACAGCCTCAACGAACTCATCATGCTGGAGGGCTGCAAGTCCTTCCCGCAGATGAAGGCGATGGAAAAGGCCGACAAGAAGAAGGCCGAGGCCCTCTGCACCACGCTGCGTGAGGACGGCGCTTACGTCGAGGCCGGCGAAAACGACAACCTGATCGTGCAGAAGCTGGCGGCCAACCCGAAGGCCATCGGCGCTTTCGGCTACAGCTTTTTGGAAGAAAACCAGGACAAGCTGCGCGGCATCAAGATCGACGGCGTGGAGCCCACCTACGCCAACATCCAGTCCGCCCGCTATCCGGCTGCCCGCCCGCTTTACATCTACGTGAAGGCGCAGCACGCCGGTCCGATCCCCGGAATCAAGGAATTCCTGGCTGAATACAGCAAGGAAAGCACCTGGGGTCCGCGCGGCTATCTGGCCCGCCGCGGCCTCGTCGCCTCCGCGGATGCGGATCGCAAGGCTGCCGCACAGGTCGCCAAAACGCTCAAGCCACTTGACCCGGCAAGCGTGAAGTAAAATACACCCGCAGGGGGAGCGATCATCGATCGCTCCCTTTGTCCTTATGCTGAACTGGTGGTTTGTATGCCCTCATCTGCGCTCGTGCTTCTCCTTCTAGGCCTGGCGACGATCGGATTTCTTGTCTCTCGCGGTCGAGCCGCGCATTTTCAGGCAGACCACCGCACGGTTCACTCCCGGCCGAACTACCACGGCTGGTACAGCTTCATCTGGGTCTTCCTGCCCGCCGCCCTGCTTGTGGCGGCCTGGAACATCTTCGGCCCCAGCTACATCGAGCCGGCCGTCATCAACAGCCTGCCCGCAGCGATGCAGCCCGAGACCGGCGTTGCCCGCGAGATGTTCCTGAGCGAGGTGAAGAGCCTGGCCGACGGCAGCTCGGAATACTCGTTCAGCCCCGGCGCCGATCAGGCCGCGGCGCTCTACAAGGAAATGAGCACGCGCGGCAACTGGATTGTCGCGGCCCTCTCCGCCGCTCTGGCGCTGCTCGGCTTCTTCTATGCCTTCTCCCGCGTGAAGCCGACTTTCCGCGCTCGCACTACGGTTGAGCGCTTCATGATGGGCCTGCTCATCTTTGCCTCCATCGTTGCCATCATGACGACGATGGGCATCGTATTCTCGCTCCTGTTCGAGAGCCTGCGCTTCTTCGAGCAGGTGTCGCCGCTTGAGTTCCTGTTCGGCACTCACTGGAGCCCGCAGCAGGCCATTCGCGCCGATCAGGTCGGCTCGTCCGGCGCGTTCGGTGCGGTGCCGCTGTTCTGGGGCACCATCTTCATCACCATCATCGCCATGGTTGTGGCCGTTCCCATCGGCCTGCTGTCGGCAATCTACCTCACCCAGTACGCATCCCCTCGCTTCCGCAAATGGATGAAGCCGATTCTGGAAATCCTGGCTGGCGTGCCGACCGTCGTTTACGGCTACTTCGCCGCGCTGACCGTCGCGCCGCTGATCCGCCAGTTCGGCCACAACATCGGCCTCAACGATCCGTCTTCGGAGAGCGCGCTGGCGGCCGGGCTGGTCATGGGCGTCATGATCATTCCGTTCATGTCGTCCCTGTCCGACGATGCCATCACCGCCGTGCCGGGCGCGATGAAGGACGGCTCTCTGGCGCTGGGGGCCACCCCGTCCGAGACCATCCGCAAGGTGCTCATTCCCGCAGCTCTGCCGGGCATCGTCGGCGGCTTCCTGCTAGCGGTCTCCCGCGCCATCGGCGAGACCATGATCGTGGTGATGGCAGCAGGCCTTGCCGCCAACCTCACCGCCAATCCGTTTGAATCGGTAACCACCGTGACCGCGCAGATCGTGGCGCTGCTGACCGGCGACCAGGAGTTCGACTCCGCCAAGACCCTGTCGGCCTTCGCGCTCGGCCTCGTGCTCTTCATCGTCACGCTGATCCTCAACGTCTACGCCCTCCGGGTCGTGAAGAAGTATCGGGAAGCATATGAATAACGCCACCACGCCCGAACGTTCGGAGGGGACCATGACCGCTCAGAAGCCAACCGATTGGAATTCGCCGGAAATGGTGGCGCGCATTCGCAGGCGTTACCGTTCGGAGAAGATGTTCCGCACCATGGGCCTTGTCGCCCTGACGTTCGCTGGCGCTTTCCTGACCTTCCTGCTCTACACCATGATCCACAACGGCCTGCCCGGCTTCAAGGCGACCGAGATCCGGCTGGACATCGCCTATACCGAAGAGGCCCTTGGCCTCACCGCCGCCGAGGTGGAAGGCCCTGAAGGCACGGAGCTGCTGCGCAACGCCGATTACGGCCTGCTGGCGGGCGATGCGCTGGCCGCGCAGCTGGGTCTGACCAACCCGGAAGACATCATGCGCGCCGAGCGTCTGGTCAGCCAGGCCAGCGGTTCGATCCTGCGCGATCACCTGCTCGCCCACCCCAACCAGTTCGGCCAGACCGTGCCGGTCTGGGTTCCGGCCTCGTCCGACTTCGACATGCTGAACAAGGGCAACATCCGCCGCGATGCGCCCGAGGCCGAACGCCGCATCTCCGACCAGATGCTGGGCTACTTCGACAAGCTGAAGGCCGAGGGCGACGTGCGCACCGCCTTCAACACCCGCTTCTTCACCGGCGCTGACAGCCGCGATCCCGAGCTGGCCTCGGTCGGCGGCGCAACCGTCGGCTCGCTGCTGACCCTGTTCGTCACGCTCATCATCTCCTTCCCGGTCGGCGTCCTGACCGCCGTCTATCTGGAAGAGTTCGCGCCGAAGAACCGCCTCACTGACTTCATCGAGGTCAACATCAACAACCTCGCCGCCGTGCCGTCGATCATCTACGGCCTTCTGGGTCTGGCGGTGTTCCTCGGCACGTTCGGCATGCCGCGTTCCGCGCCCATCGTCGGCGGTCTGACGCTGGCGCTGATGACCCTGCCGACCATCGTGATCGCCAGCCGCGTCGCCGTGCGCGCCGTGCCGCCCTCCATCCGCGATGCCGCCCGCGGCATCGGCGCCTCGCCGCTTCAGGTGGTGTTCCACCATGTCGTGCCGCTGGCCATGCCGGGCATTCTGACCGGCACCATCATCGGCATGGCGCGCGCGCTGGGCGAAACCGCGCCGCTGCTGATGATCGGCATGCGCGCCTTTATCGTGGACGTGCCGCACTCGCTCGACGATCCCGCAACCGTGCTGCCGGTGCAGGTGTTCCTGTGGTCCGACAGCATTGAGCGCGGCTTTGTTGAAAAGACCTCCGCCGCCATTCTGGTGTTGCTGGTCTTCCTGATGCTGATGAACGGCCTGGCGATCTACCTGCGCCAGAAGTTCGAGCGTCGCTGGTAGGACCAACGGGAAACCCAGGGGGCAAGCGCCATGTATGCAACCAACGAGATGACAATGACGACAACCAGCAACAGCGCCATCAAGATGACGGCCCGCGACGTCAACGTGTACTACGGTGAGAAGCACGCCCTGAAGGGCGTCTCCATCGATGTGCGCGACGATGAAGTCACCGCCTTCATCGGCCCGTCGGGCTGCGGCAAGTCCACCTTCCTGCGGTGCCTCAACCGCATGAACGACACCGTGGCCGGTGCCCGCGTGACCGGGGAAATCCTGCTGGACGGCGAGAACATCTACGATCGCCGGATGGACGTGGTGCAGCTGCGCGCCCGGGTCGGCATGGTGTTCCAGAAGCCGAACCCGTTCCCCAAGTCGATCTACGAGAACATCGCCTACGGCCCGCGCATCCACGGCCTTGCCCAGTCCAAGGCGGACATGGACGAGATCGTCGCCACCAGCCTGCGCAAGGCCGGCCTCTGGGAAGAGGTGAAGGACCGCCTGAACGATAGCGGAACCGCTCTCTCCGGCGGCCCGCAGCAGCGCCTGTGCATCGCCCGCGCCATCGCGGTGAATCCGGAGGGCATTCTGATGGACGAGCCCTGCTCGGCGCTCGACCCCATCGCCACGGCCAAGATCGAAGAGCTGATCGAGGACCTGCGCGGGCGCTACGCGATCGTGATCGTGACGCACAACATGCAGCAGGCTGCCCGCGTCAGCCAGAAGACGGCTTTCTTCCACCTTGGCGATCTGGTGGAATACGGTCCAACCTCGGAGATTTTCACCAATCCGAAGAAGGACAAGACCAAAGACTACATCACCGGCCGCTACGGCTGAGCTGTCATAACAGGGATAAGGAGAAGGGCGTCATGGGAAGCATGCACACCGTCAAGTCATTCGACGAGGACCTGCGTCAGCTCCGGTCCTACATCTCGCAGATGGGCGGTCTGGCCGAAGCCCAGATCATGGGGGCCATCGAGGCGCTCAACAGCCGCGATCCGGAAATGGCGCGCGCCATCGTTGCCCGCGACCGTGCGATCGATGATCTGGAAGTCGAGGCCGAGCGCCACGCCGTCCAGACCATTGCGCGCCGCCAGCCTCTGGCGGACGATCTGCGCGAGGTGATCTCGGCCCTGAAGATCGCGGCGCTTCTGGAGCGCATCGCAGACTACGCCAAGAACATCGCCAAGCGCGCAACCGTCCTCTCGCAGACCGATCCGGTGCAGCCGATGGTCATCATCCCCGAGATGGGCCGCACCGTCACGCACATGCTCAAGGACGTTCTGGACGCCTACGGCTCGCGCGATGCCGACAAGGCCCGCGCAGTGTGGGAGCGCGACAAGAACGTCGATGACTTCTACAACGCGCTCTTCCGCTCTCTCCTCACCTACATGATGGAGAACCCGCAGAAGATCACGCCGTCCACCCACGTGATGTTCATCGCCAAGAACCTTGAGCGCATTGGCGACCACGCCACCAACATCGCCGAGATCATCTACTTCAACGTGACCGGCACCTACATGGAAACCGATCGCCCGAAGAGCGATGAAACCGCCTACGCCACTGTCGACAAGGCGGCACAATAACCATGAAGCCCAAAGTCCTCCTGGCCGAAGATGACGCCAGCCTCACCGAGCTGCTGACCTATAATCTGGAGCAGGAGGGCTTTGAGGTTCTGCATGCCGCCGATGGCGAGGAAGCCATGGCCTTGGCGCAGGAGCAGAACCCCGACATCGCCATTCTCGACTGGATGATCCCGTACCTCTCCGGTATCGAGATCTGCCGCCGCCTGCGCCGCCAGCCTGAAACGGCAAACCTGCCGATCATCATGCTGACGGCCCGGTCGGAGGAAAGCGACCGCATCCGCGGACTGGAAACCGGCGCGGATGATTACATCACCAAGCCGTTCTCGCCGCGCGAGTTGATCGCCCGCATCAAGGCGGTTCTGCGCCGTCTGCGCCCTGCCC
>JAEZBH010000466.1 GCA_023427285.1 Pseudomonadota bacterium | reverse complement strand
GTGTTGGTGGAATAGCGCTGGTGATAGATCGCAAAACGCGACACGAAGCGGTCGTCCGTCAGGTCCGGGTAGAACACCGACAGTTCTTCAGCAAGGAACAGGCCCTTGTAGATGATCGACCGGCTGGACAGCGAGCTGATGTAGAAGCCGTTGATCTGGGCCGCGACGATCTTCTTCTCGATGCGGCGGCGGATCAGATAGAGCTGACGCTCGAAGGTCGCCTGATCTTCTCCCTCGCGTTCGGAGTAGATGAGGATCTGCTCGATCTCGGGGCGCGACAGCGCCGCCTTCTGGCCGATGACGCTGGTGTTCACCGGCACCTGACGCCAGCCGTAGATGCCGTAGCCGAAATCGATGATCTCGGATTCAACGATCTGACGGCAGGTTTCCTGATCGCCCATGTTGCCGCGCGGCAGGAAGATCATGCCGACAGCGAACTGACCGGCACGCGGCATGTGGCCGGTGTTCTCGATGTGCTGCTCGAAGAAGACGCGCGGCAGCTCCAGGTGGATGCCCGCACCGTCGCCGGTCTTGCCGTCCGCATCGACCGCGCCGCGGTGCCACACGGCTTTCAGCGCCTCGATGGCGGCGGTGACGACCCGGCGGGACGGCTTGCCATCCACCGCAGCAACGACGCCGACGCCGCAGGCGTCATGCTCTTCGTCCTTGCGATAGAGGCCCTCGCGCTCCAGCCGCTCACGCTCGGCTTCCATGAAGGCTACGATATTGGTCTGCTCGGTCATGTGGCGCTCCTGTGCGCTGAAATCTCTTTGTGTCCTGCTCGAACCGGATGCTCGGGGAAGCTCCGGGATCAGGCGGCTTTCGCGGCAGCCTGCGCTGCCAGATAGGTGTGCATGCTGCGGGCGGCATCGCGGCCATCGCGAATGCCCCACACGACGAGGCTTGCGCCGCGCACGATGTCGCCAGCGGCAAACACGCCGTCCAGATTGGTCATCTGGGTCTGGTGATCGACGCGGATGGTGCCCCAGCGGGTGGTGCCCAGCTCCGGCGCGTTGAACAGAACCGGCAGGTCCTCCGGCTCGAAGCCCAGCGCCTTGATGACCAGATCGGCCTCCAGACGGAAGGAAGAGTCCGGCTCGGGCTCCGGCATACGGCGGCCAGTGGCGTCGGGCGTGCCAAGGCGCATGCGGAACGCCTGAACGGCCTCAACCTTGCCCTCGCCGTGGAACGCCTCGGGCGCTGCCAGCCACACGAATTCAACGCCCTCTTCCTCGGCGTTCTTCACCTCGCGCACCGAGCCGGGCATGTTCTCGCGGTCGCGGCGGTAGAGGCACTTCACCGACTTGGCGCCCTGACGGATGGCGGTGCGCACGCAGTCCATCGCGGTATCGCCGCCGCCGATAACGACGACGTTCTTGCCCGCCGCGTTCAGCTTGCCGTTCTCGAAGTCGGCAACGGTGTCGCCCAGCGACAGGCGATTGGAAGCGGTCAGGTACTCAAGCGCCGGAACGATGCCCTCAAGGCCCGCACCGGGGCCGCGCAGGTCACGGTTCTTGTAAACGCCGGTGGCGATGAGAACCGCGTCGTGCTTCTGGCGCAGCTCGGCCAGCGTTGCATCGCGGCCAACCTCGAAGCTGGTGTGGAAGATCACGCCGCCGTCAGCCAGACGCTTGGTGCGGCGCTCAACCACGTCCTTCTCCAGCTTGAAGCCGGGGATGCCGTAGATCAGGAGGCCGCCGGGGCGGTCGTGACGGTCATAAACGTGAACCTCGTAGCCCTTCAGGCGCAGCTGCTCGGCAGCGGTCAAACCCGCCGGACCTGCGCCGATGACGGCAACGGACTGGCTGGAGCGATCCGCCAGCGGCACGAGCGGCTTCACCCAGCCGTTATCCCAGGCGGTGTCGGTGATGTACTTCTCAACCGAGCCGATGGTGACGGCATCGAAGCCCTTCTCGATCACGCAGTTGCCTTCGCACAGACGGTCCTGCGGGCAGATGCGGCCGCAGATCTCCGGCATGGACGAGGTGGCGGAGGAGACCTCGTAGGCTTCCTCAAGGCGGCCCTCGGCGGTCAGCTTCAGCCAGTCGGGGATGTTGTTGTGCAGCGGGCAGTTCACCGAGCAGAACGGAACGCCGCACTGCGAGCAGCGCGAGGCCTGCTCGATTGCTTTTTCGGCAGCATAGTTGGCGTAAATCTCGTTGAAGTCGCCCCGGCGCTCTGCGGCGTCCCGTTTAACCGGGTAAGCCTGTCCGATGCTGACGAATTGCAGCATTTTGGATGTGGCCATGGTGCGACTCCCGTTTTCACAAAGCAATAAAAGGTCGCCCGGCGCTGTCGCCGGGACAGGTCATTGCCTGCTTAACGGAAGCTGT
Source organism: Pseudomonadota bacterium (assembly GCA_023427285.1). Lineage (GTDB taxonomy): Bacteria > Pseudomonadota > Alphaproteobacteria > Sphingomonadales > Sphingomonadaceae > Pedomonas. Next base: position 4,853 of record JAEZBH010000466.1, on the reverse strand, counting down.
CAGTGCGATAAAGCGAAAAATCACACTTAGGACAGTTAAACTGACCTAAAAACGAATCATAGACCCAAATTATCGCCTGTCGGATAGATTTAAGGGTCGGTTCTGCCTGAGCTTAATCCAGATAGTCCCTTTTTGGAACTATCTGGATATTTGCCTTTAATATCCGAGGGCCAGAAGCCCCAGAGCCAGACCGCCGATACCGATTCGGTACCAGGCAAAGGGCGCAAACCCATGCTTGCCGACAAAGGCCACCAGCGACTTGACCACCGCCAGCGCCGAGACGAAGGCAACCACGAAGCCGATGGCGATGAAGGCCGCGTGGTCGAAGTTCAGCACATCCCACTGCTTGTAGAGGTCATAGACCGTCGCGCCGAGCATGGTCGGAACAGCAAGGAAGAAGGAGTATTCCGCCGCCGCCTTGCGATCGACGCCCATGAGCAGCGAGCCCATGATGGTTGCGCCCGAGCGGGAAACGCCGGGGATCATGGCAAGGCACTGAACAAGACCGATGCGCAGGGCAAGGCCGGGGGTGAAGTCTTCCACCCGCTGGAAGCGCACCTTCTTGACCATGCGCTCGATGAGCAAAATGGCAATGCCGCCGATCACCAGCGCCCAGGCCACGCCCCACGGGTTGTCCAGAAGGGCCTTGATGCTCTTGTAGGCGAACACGCCGATGACGGCAGCGGGCAGAAAGCCCAGCAGCACAACGATGGTGAAGCGCCACGCCTCTCTGTTCTTGTGAACAAGGCCGGTGGTCACCCACGCCAGCTTCTCGCGGTAGGCAACGCAGATGGCGAGAATCGCGCCAAACTGGATGGCGATCTTGAACGTGTTGCCCGGGTCCTTGAAGCCGAGGAAATACCCCGCCAGCACCAGATGCCCGGTTGAGGACACAGGAATGAACTCCGTCAATCCCTCGACCAGACCGAGCAGGATAACCTTCAACAATTCGGCGAATTCCACGGGACCTCCGGTTCACGCAGCTTAGGTGTGGCCGAAACTCTTAGACCACGGACCCTGACAGTCCAAGGAGGCAATAAAAAGCCCGCCCTCCCATGAGACGGGAGGACGGGCCAAAAAGCCTGGCTGCCCAGAATCAGCTCAACTGACTAGCTCAACTGGTTAGCCCAGAAGGCTTGGTTCAGTTGCTGACCCCCGGAGCGTCCGGCTGGGAGAAGCGGCCCTTGGGCCGATAGCGCACCAGATACGCCGGAGCGACCGCCTCAAGCGGCATGGGGGTAACGCCGAACGACTCCAGACCCTGCGAGCCGCTGGCCGGCACGTTGTCCTTCTGGAGCATGAGCAGCTGATCGGTGGTGAGCGGCGCATTGGGAAGGAGGCCCAGCAGCTTGGCCAGCAGCTTCGCCAGCGCGTCCGGAACGGTAACAAGGTCCTTCTTGTACATGATCTCGTCACGGACATAGGTCATGATCTCACGCATGGTCATGACGCGCGGACCGGCCAGCTCGAAGGTCTGACCGCCGAAACGGTCCGCATCGGTCACGCTGACGGCGGCGGCTTCGGCCACATCGCCCACGTAAACCGGCTGGAGCTTGGTGTTGCCGCAGATCACCGGCACCATCGGCAGCATCTTGATGAGACCGGCGAAACGGTTGAGGAATTCATCCTCAGGGCCGAACAGCACGGACGGGCGCAGGATGGTGGCGCCGGGGAAAGCCGCCCGAACCTCTGATTCGCCCAGCCCCTTGGAGCGGGCATACCCGGCCCTGGACTGCGCGTCCGCGCCGATTGCCGACACATGCACGAGCGAGCGCACACCGGCATCGCGCGCCGCGCGGGCAATGCAGGCCGCGCCCTCAACGTGTACGGCGTCGAACTTCTGTGCGCCGCCTTCCGAGAGAATGCCGACGAGATTGATAACGCCCGTGGCCCCGGTGACGGCGCGCGCCACCGAATCCGGGTCGCGCACATTGGCCTGCACCAGCTGGATCTGGCCGATATGCCCAAGGGGCTTCAGGAAACCGGCAAGGGCGGGATTGCGGACCGCCACGCGCACCCGGTGCCCCTCTGCGGCCAGCCGCTGGACCACATAGCGACCAAGAAAGCCGGACCCGCCGAACACCGTGTACAAACCATACGCCATCGAATTGCCTCCGGGAGAGACTGGAAGAAGTTGCGGCCCTTTTGCCCCACAAAAATTCTGATGACAACGTTGTTGACAACCCGGACGGACACCCTTAAACGCCTGCCTCGCACTTGAACGCATCAAGACTTTCTTAGCCCCGTGCCCAGGTGGCGGAATTGGTAGACGCACTAGCTTCAGGTGCTAGCGCTCGCAAGGGCGTGGAGGTTCGAGTCCTCTCCTGGGCACCACTCTTCTTCTGAAAATACCCGACAACGCAGCAAAACGGCAGGTTTCTGCCGTTTTTTTGTGCCATGACCGTCCGGTCAAATCCGGGCTGCCCCAGTGCCACTCGGGAGCAATAGGATCTCCCGCATGATATTGAAGGCCCTGATGGGCGGGCCGAGACCACGGGAAAACACTTCGAAACGACCGTCACGAGCCCCAAGACGAGGCGGCGCAAGCTGATCGCGGCCAGCCTCGGCTATTTCGCCGCTATGGCTTCAATTTCAACAAGGTGAGCAGCCCCTGCCAGCCCGGCTACTTGCACAGTTGAACGTGCCACTGTGGAGGGGTTTTCAGGCGTTCGAAAAAACTGCCGAAAACCCGCGTTCATGCCATCGAAGTCCATTCGGCCGCCGAGTGCAGGGTCCCCCACGAGATATACCGTAAGCTTCACAATATCGCTGATCTTGAAACCTTGTTTCGCCAGGATCAACTCGATCTTGCTCAGTGCGCTGATGGTCTGCGCCTTGGTGTCGCCCAAATCGATGGCCCCCGAAGGCGAGCCCGGGCTTTGGGGGAGCACCTTAGGATCAGCCACTTGTCCGCTGACGAAGATAAGCGTGGTGCCGGGGCCAACTGTAACAGCCGGATGGATCAGAGCGGGCGGGCTCGACTCCTGCCGAACGATACCGCCCGCCGCTGCCGGATCGGCGCAAAGCGCCATGGACGCGCAAGCCAGTAAGCTCAAAACGAAAGTACGGTACATGAAGGTTTCTCCGAAAAACAGGACAGCGGGCTGAGCCGTCAGCGCGCGAAGGCAATAAGAAGTGAGCGTCGCGTGTGCATTCTATCCTCTTCCAAGAGCGAACATGTTTAGGTCGCCCGGCGGCTATCGGTGAAGCGCGGAAAGATGGATGAAACTCATAAACGTGCTGGATGACGTGAAGCTTATTGGCTAGCGCAGCTCGACACGCCCCGCGGCGGCGAATAGCTGTTCGCGCAACCAGCGATGGGCTGGATCATCGTGATGCCGGGAATGCCAGTAGGCGCTGATAGCGACGGGCTTCAACGGGACAGGCGGAACGAACAGGTCAAGCGACGCATCGAAATGCCGGAGCATACGGGTCGGCAAGGTGCAGAGCAGATCGCTACCAGCCACAATCGTGGGTGCCACGGCATAGCTTTGCACTGACATTGCAACCACGCGCGTGCGACCGAGATCCGCCAGCGCCCTGTCGATCACTCCGGAGAAAGGATCACCAGCCGAAGAAACGAGAAGATGCGCCTGATCGCAGAACGCGTCCAGATCGAGCGGCGCTTGTCCACGGGGATGCCCCTTGCGCTGGGCCGTGGCGAAATCATCTTCAAACAGCGATCGACTCATCCAGCCGTCCTCGGCTTCGCTTGCGCCCCCGACGAAGATGTCAACGTCGCCTTCTTCCAACAGGAACGGAATCTTTCCCCGGTCCGGAAGGGCAAGCCGCAACCGAATGTTGGGTGCCGCAGCACGCACGCGCTGGACCAAAGTTGATCCAAGCATGACCGCCGGATTCTCCTGCAACGCCAGCGTAAACAGGCGGCGACTGGTCGCCGGGTCGAAGGCAACCGGCGCCGTTATCGCATCGATCCGCCGCAGCACATCCGCCACCAAGGGCGCCAGTGCTTCCGCGCGGGGCGTGGGCACTACACCCCGTCCGTTAAGCGCGGGCACGAACAACCGGTCATCAAGCAAAGTTCGCAACCGGTTCAACCGTGCCGAAAGCGCCGGCTGGCTGATCTTCAATCGTGTCGCCGCGTGCGTAACATTGCGATCTTGCAGCAGGGCATCAAGAGCCAGAAGAAGGTCAATTTCCATACCTGCCAACATGCGTGCTCCGTGATTCCCGCCTGTATATCTCGCACCTTAACCCGTCGCGGGGCCGCCGCGACGGGTTAATGTGGAAGCGGCGATTATAAGTCCTTCCGCTATGGACACATCATCAGGATTCACGCTCAGCCGGGATCACGATTGGTGTAAGTCACCGGCACCCAGTCGTAGCCCCCGCGCGCACCCTCCTGAACATGGCCGATGCCCGGAAACGGGAGGTGGGGAGCCGCGATCAGGTCGCCCTGCTTGGCAAATCTTGCAAACGCCTGCTTGCGCACCGCCGCTGCACGGACATCGTCCTGATCGTATGTGATCGTAACGTCGGGATCCGGGAACTGCACAGCCGCGATGTGGATCGTGTCGCCGATGAAGACGATATGCTCCCCCTTGCTTTTCAGGGTGTAGAAGGCTGCGCCCGGCGTATGCCCCGGATGGACCGTCGCGCTGATGCCGGGAAGAACTTCCTCTGTGCCGGAGAAAGTCTTGAGCTTGCCCGCATCCCGATATGGCGCCAGCGTGTTCTGTGCGATGTCAAAGTGGCTTTGATCGTAGCCGGTACGCGCTTGGTTCGCAGGATCGAAGAAGAAATCAACGTCAGGCTTGCCGACATATACGGTCGCGTTTGCGAAAACGCGCTGTGCACCCCTCACCCTGTGTCTTATACACATATACGAGCCC
>JAEZBH010000457.1 GCA_023427285.1 Pseudomonadota bacterium | reverse complement strand
AGTTGCCAAGGCGCGGGCGGGTGGCCAGCTCGTCGGCCATTTTTTTCACGTCCGCCAGCAGGGTTTCGCGCGTGGAGAGGCGGTTGACCATGCCGAAATTGTAGGCGCGCTCTGCCGACAGGCGCTCGCCCAAGAGAATAAATTCCTTGGCGATGCGCGGCGGCAATTCAAAGCCGTGGGCGAAATATTCAACGCCCGGAATACCCATGCGATTGACCGGGTCCTGGAAGAACGCGTCTTCGGTCGCAACGATCAGATCGCACACCCACGCCAGCATCAGGCCGCCCGCCACGCACGCGCCCTGAACGGCGGCGATGGTGGGCTTGGGGATATCCCGCCAGCGGCGGCACATGCCAAGGTACACTTCCTGCTCGCGGGTGTAGAGAAATTCGGCTGCCGGCTTGTTGGTGTGGTCCGGCAGCAGGTGCGCGCGGTCCCACGAGGCGGTAACGTCGCGCCCCGGGGTGCCGATGTCGTGGCCGGCGGAGAAGTGCTTGCCTTCTCCGCGCAGCACGATCACGCGAACGGAATCGTCATTGACTGCCCGTTGAAACGCCGCATCCAGCGCATAGGTCATCTGACTGTTTTGCGCGTTGTTGAATTGCGGCCGGTTCATGATGACGTGAGCCACCGCGCCGTCCACTTCGTAGCGAACGGGCTCGTTGGTTTCGTAAACAATGTCGGCCTTGCGGGGTTCAACGAGGTCAGTCATGCCAATTTCCTCAAGTTGGGGTCACGTTAGCCCTGAAGCCTGAAATCAGGCCGCAGCGCGACGGTCGCCCGGAGGGTTGTCCTTGAACACGGTCTTGCGGACATCGAACGGGTCCAGCTTCGCGATGAGCTCGAGCTGTTCCGCGGTCGGTGCCGGGGTGGTCGGGATTTCGCCCTCAACGCGGGCCAGCGGGAAGCCGGTGTTTTCCTGAACTTCCTCGAAGGTCACGCCCGGGTGCAGGGAGATGACGCGGATCTGATGATCCGGGCCGCCGAAATCCATGACGCACAGGTTGGTGACGATGATGCGGTAGTCCAGACCCAGCGGTGGGCGACCGTTCAGGTAGCGCTCCGGGTTGTAGCCGGCCATGCACACGAAATCGACTTCACCGGCCACGAACGAACGGGTGTTGTGGTTCGGAATGAAGAAGCTGTTGCGGTGGCTGACCGAGTTGCCGGGGAAGCCGCGTGCGCCCAGCATGGCCGCCTTCGGCTTCTTGTGATCGCCAATCACCGAGATGTTGGCCTGGCCAAAGCGGTCAAGCTGCACCGGCGTCACCATGGCGTGGCGCTTGCCGCTCCAGAGGGTGGAGAACACGCGGTCGTAGGTGCACAGGCCCTCGGCTTCCGGTTCCGGGCGCTTGCCCAGAGATACGGGTTCAGAGGTGTACCAGCATTCGCCGTCGGTCGTCTGGATCGCCGGGCTGAAGGTCAGCTTGGCAAGGCCAGCGCCCACGCGGGGCAGGGGGCCGATGCCCGTGACCATGATCTCGCCGTCACCGCGGAAGGCTTCCGCGCACGCCACGATGACCAGTTCGGCCAGAGAGTAGTTGATATCGCTCACGTCCCGCTCTCCTTAATACACCGGCTTCGGCAATGCGTTGATTGCCTCTGCCCCGCCCACGTTGGCGATGTACGTGGCGTGATCCACGTCCACGAACTTTGCGCGGTACTCGGCCCAGGCTTCCGGGGACGAGGCGCTGTCCACGTAGGTTTTGATGTGCTTCATATCGAGCTGGTAATCGGGGTTTGCGCTGGTCGGGTGCGCGCCGTGCGGCACTTCGGCAACGCCGGTGATGAAGCAGCGGTCAACCAGGTTGAACCGGCCGTTGTTGCGCATGTCCAGCTCAGCGGTCGAGACCACCTTTTCAACCGACACGTAGGTGCGCTCGGACGCGCGAACCAGCAGCTCGTCGAACAGCGGGTCGTCGGAGAGCGTCAGGATGTTGCCGCGCTTGTCGGAGCGGTGCGCGTGAATGAGCGCCACGTCCACGTTGATCGCGGGCATCGCCACCAGTTCTTCGCCGTCCTCATACGGGCTCTTGACCGTTTTGAACTCGAAGGCGGACTGGCGGATGATGTCGGTGCCAACGCCTGCACGGCTCGGCAGGAACGGCAACTTCATGGCCGCTGCGCGCAGGCCCCAGTGGAACATGCCCTCGTCCAGCTCGAACACTTCGTATGCGCCCGCCTGACGGGTGGCGCGGAAGTGCGGATCGAGCGGGATCTGGTCCAGCGTGCAGAATGCGAAAACCAGCTTCTTGATCTTGCCCGATGCGGCAAGAATGCCGATTTCCGGTCCGCCGTAACCGGCCACGACCGTCAGGTCCTTCAGGTTGGAGCGCGCAATGGCGCGCACCAGTGCCATCGGCTTGCGGCGGGTTGCCCAGCCGCCAAAGCCGATCGTCATACCATCGGAGAGTTCGGCGACGATATCGTCAACCGTCATGCGCTTGTCGAGCATGCCCTTAATCGTCCTTCTCATGTGCCCATTTATGACCCCAGTCGCTGACCGACAGGCTTGTGGTCGGGATCCAGGTGTCGGGGTCGATAACGAGGCCGTTCCAGCCATATTCAACGTCGAAGCCGCTCGGCGTCTGGATGTAGAACGAGGTCATCTTGTCGTTCACATGCCGCCCGAGGGTGGCCGAGAGCTTCCACTTGCCTTTGCTCTTGAGCACGCGGTCGTAGGTCCGGCCCACGTCTTCCAGCGTGCCCACTTCCACCATGATGTGGACGGCCCCGTTGGGGCTTTCCGGCATCTGGCCCAGCGCGAGGCTGTGGTGACGGCCGTTGCGAGCGTGGAGGAAGGCGAAGCCGACGCCCGGGTCCTCCGGTCCGCCGCCTGCCAGGTAGAAACGCCCCAGGTCCGTGTCGCCGAAGCCGAACACGTCCTTGTAGAAAGCGTGGGTTTCCTCGAAATTGAGCGCGGTCAGCACCACGTGGCCAAGGCCCATGTCGCCGTTGTCGCCGGTCACGAAGCGGCTGATGCCGACCGGAGAGGTGAACGGCACATAATCGTAGTGACGACCGAAGTAGATCTCGAACGGATGACCGGCCGGGTCGCTGGAGCGCGCCAGAGCGTCAACGTGACGGGCGCGGGCCTCCATCACATCGGCGATTTCAACCGGGCGACCGGCAGCCTTCAGGCGCTCGATCACCTCGTCGAATTCCTGGCGGTTCAGGAGTTCCCAGCCCGGTGCGATGAAGCGGTCCTGTTCGCCCTTTTGCACCCAGATGCGGAACGGGCGATCGTCCATGCGGAACAGCACCACGTCGTCGCGCGGGGATGCGGCAGGCATCAGGCCCATGACGTTGGCGCCGAATTCCCGCCAGCGGTCCAGATCGGTGGTTTCCGCTACAATGTAGCCGAGTGATCTGACAGGCATCTTCTCCCCCTCGCAGCTGCCGGCCCCGGAAGAGCCGAGAATTATGGTCCAGCCGCCCCCAGTGCGGCGGCGGTCAGTGAGATTTCAGGACGATGCAAGGGCCGGGAATTTTTTCATTGTGCAGCGCAGAAGGTGTATCTTCCGCAGCCTGTTGTTTGCCTGGCTCTGCTATCTGAAAGGAACTCCCCGCCCAAGACGTCCAATTGCGCACCAACATTAGCGTTTCGCTGCGCACGCTGTCAAACGGGATTTTGCATTTGCGTTTTTTGAGGGGTTTTGCATTACGCACTCGACGGGTGCGAAGGCCGGAGTTCTTCAAGACGCGAGCGGGACCAGGGGCGCTGGGGCATGAAACTGTTCATGCCGGAAGGCGGAAAATCCGCGTAATTGCTGCATCTGCGAAATGATGGTGCATGCAGGCTTTTGAAATAGAAGGAGAAAGAAAGGGGTGCGCGAGCACGCACCCCCTTGCGGGTTATCAGGCCATCGTGCCCATGTGCGTGACCGCCTCTGCGGCTCCGCGCACGGCGCCTTCGATGTAGGTGACGCCAGTGCCGTCGCCGAACTCGTAAACGGTGAGGCCGGCTGCGCGCATCTGGTCCGCCACGGTCGAATCGCCGCGCGCGCCGCGCGCCACGATCACATGGTCGGCGGCAATGTTCTGCGCATTGCCTGCTTCGTCAACGAACCTCACGCCGCCTTCTACGATGGAGACGTCCTTGGCATTGGCATGCAGCGCCACGCCATGCTCGCGCAGCTCCGGCACGATGCGCAGGCGGCGCACCAGCAGCAGGCCGCGGCCGAACTTGGGCCCTTCCTCGATCACCGTGACCTTGCGGCCGCGCTCCATCAGGAACTCTGCCAGCTCAAGGCCAACCAGCTCGCCGCCGATGATGGCGACGTTGTCGCCCAGCGGCATCCACTGGTGGGTGGCCTTGCGAACGAAGTCGATGTTGGCGGTCATGCCGGTCGCTGCGCCGATCTTGGTGGCAAGGCGGGTGACGAGGCTGGTCTTGCGCTTTACCTCCTCCGAGGTTTCGCCCAGCATCATTTTGCGCAGGTCATCGCCCGAGAGCACGTGGGGCAGGTCGCCGCCGGGAATGGGCGGCATGTCGCGCACCGCGCCGGTTGCCACATAAACGGCATCCGGTTTCAGCGATTTCACCAGCTCCGGCGTCGCCTCGGTTTTCAGTAGAACCTCGACGCCTGAATTCTTGATCTGATCGCGCAGCCAGTTGAGCAGGCGCTGGTTCGGCTCATAGGCAAGGGAGGCAAAGCGCAGCGTGCCGCCCAGCCGGTCGCTCTTTTCAATGAGCGTGACCTCGTTGCCCGCCGCATCCAGACGGCGCGCGGCTTCCATGCCGCCGGGGCCGCCGCCGATGACGACGACGCGCTGACCCTTGGGCGGGGCTGCGTTCGGCCGTAGATATTCAAAGCCGGTCTCGGCATTGACGGCGCAGCGCATGATCTCACGCGAGTAGATGGCGCTGACGCTGGTGTAGCAATAGATGCACGGGCGCACGAGATCCGGGCGGCCCTCTGCCAGCTTGCGCGGCAGGTGCGGGTCGGCCAGAATTTTGCGGCCCATGGCCAGAAAATCATATTTGCCGCTGGCGATGTGGCTTTCCGCATGGTCCGGCTCAACGCGGCCAGAGGCGATGATCGGAATGTTCACCTCCGCCTTGATGGCCTCGGCGGAGGGCACGTTGGTGTTGGGCAGGTGCGGAATGTTTGAGTCCGAATGGTTCTTGCCCTGACCCGCATCGTGATAGGCGGTCACGGTGATGGCATCCATGCCCGCAGCTTCCAGCCACTTGGCGACCTGCTTGGCGTCTTCGGGAGTGGTGCCAACCTTTTTCCCGACCTCGCGGCTGTCAAGCTTCATCCAGACGGGGAAGTCTGGGCCAACGGCTTCGCGCACGGCGCGGGCCACGTCCAGCATCAGGCGGGCGCGGTTCTCTAGCGAGCCGCCGTACTCGTCAGTGCGCTGGTTGGTGGAGGGCGAGAGGAACGAGGAGATCAGGTAGCCATGGCCGCCGTGAATTTCGATGCCGTCAAAGCCTGCATCCCTGGCGCGGCGTGCGCCCTCGGCGTACTGGCGGATGGCGGTTTGAATATCCTCAATTTCGAGAATCTTGAGTTCCGGTACCGGCCCGCCTGCAAAGGCCGCCAGTTCTTCCGGCAGCATGTTCTCGGCAAAATCGCCCATTTCCATCGGCTTGGGCATGGAGGGGAGCCACAGCGGCTGGCCAAAGGTGGAGGCAAAGCCCGCCACCTGACCGCCATGGTGCAGCTGCGCGGCGATCTTGCCGCCGGCTGCATGCACCCGGTCTGTCAGTTGCTTGAGGCCGGGCAGGAAGCGGTCATCGGAAATGGCAACCTGATTGCGCAGCACCGAGCCCGTCGGCCAGGCAACGCCGCACACGCCGGTGATGATAAGGCCCGCGCCGCCTTTAGCCTGCTCTTCATGGTAGGCGATAATGCGCTCGCCCACGGTGCCGTCCTCGTTGCCAAGGCTGGTGCCCATGGCGGTCACGATCATCCGGTTGCGCAATTCCATGCTACCGATCCTGCCCTTTGACAGCAGGTGCGGCCACGGCCCCTTCATTGCGATGCCTTGTTCCATGACGCTATCTCCCCAAAGCGTTTTCGCTTTTTATTTTTTCAATTCGCGCTGCCATTCCTCTGGCGTTCGCGAACGAGCAGGCCGCAGCCTCAGTCGTTCGCGCCAGTGACGTGGCGGGCCGCAACGAAGCCGAAGGTCATGGACGGCCCCAGCGTTGCGCCTGCGCCCGGATAGCTCTGGCCCATCACCGAGGCGGCGTTGTTGCCGACCACGTACAGACCTTCGATCGGCGCGCCGTCCGCTTTCAGGGCGCGTGCGTATTCATCCACGACCACGCCGCCGTTGGTGCCGATGTCGCCCGCGTAAATCGGCAGGGCGTAGAACGGAGCCTTGTCGAGCGGCGCCAGCGTCGGGTTCGGCGTTACCCGCGCATCGCCGTACATGCGGTCATAGGCAGCAGCGCCGCGCTGGAATTCGGGGTCCTCGCCGCGCCGTGCGCCTTCGTTGAACGTGCGCACCGTTGCCGCCAGCGTCTCGGCGGGCACGTTGATCTTGCGGGCCAGTTCCTCAATGCTTGCGGCCTTGTGCAGAATTTTCTGCACGGCAGGGGCTTGCAGGAAGTCCGGCACCAGCGGCATCACCGGGCCCATCGGGTATTTGTGGCGATAGGTGTAATCGAAAATCATCCACGAAGGCTGGGTGCCCGCGCCCGGCGTGTTGGCTTCGATCATTTTCTGGCCGACGATATGATAGGAGGCGGCCTCGTTCAGGAAGCGCTTGCCAGCCTGGTTGACCATGATGCAGCCGGGCAGGGCGCGCTCGATGGTGCACAGGCGTCCGCGCTCTTCGCCGGGCACGCGGAACACCGGAGCGGTCCAGCTTGATTGCATGTTGCGCAGGTCTGCGCCAATTTTCTCTGCCGCCAGAATGGTATCGCCGGTGTTGTTCACTTGCGAGCCGGACACCGTCGGGTCGGCATCGCCGGGCAGATAGCGCTTGCGCAGCTCCGCGTTGCGCTCGAAGCCGCCTGCCGCCAGCACCACGCCGCGCCGCGCGCCGATGCGCTCGATCTTGCCGTTGCGGCGCACTTCCACGCCCAGCACCCGGCCATTCTCCTCGATGAGGCCGACCATCGGCGTATTCAGCCAAAGCGGCACGCCGCGCTGGTTGAGGGCGAGCTTGAGGCCGCCCAGAAGCGCAGTGCCCAGCGTCAGGTAGCGGTCTTTGCGCGAGCGGAAGCGGTGGGGAATGTCGCTCACATAGCGCCACAACATTCCGGCCAGCGTCTTGTACCAGCCCTTGGGGCGGAACAGCACGGTATAGGTTTCATCGAACCGCCAGTTGACGAGGCCGAACAGGCTGGCGGCGGGCGAGGTGGCGCGCTGGGTCAGAATATCATCGCCCAGCAGCTTGCCATCCAGAGGCTCGGGCAGGTGCGTGCGGAAGCCCTGCTTTCCGCCCGGCAGTTCGGCGTGATAATCCGGATAGGGCTGGGCGGTGTAACGCACCGGCGTGTTCTTCACGACCCAGTCCAGCATCTTGGGCGCGTTCTTGATGTAGGCGCGGATCAGGCTGTCGGGCACGTTCGGCGCGGAGAGGGCGCGCACGTACTGGAAGGCTTCCTCTTCGGTGTCGGTGTGGCCCATGGCCTCGGCCATCGGGTTGGCTGCAACCAGCGGGCTGTTCGGGATCCAGATGCCGCCGCCCGACGTTGCCGAAGTGCCGCCGTATTCGCCGCTCTTCTCGATGACGAGCACGTTTGCCTTCCGGTCTGCCGCCGTAATTGCGGCAACCAGAGCGCCCGCGCCTGAGCCGACCACCAGTATGTCGACCTCATGATCCCAATTCGTGCCTGCCACTTGCCTATCCCCCGATTGTTCTTTTTTGCATGTTACGCACAGTTGCGCTTTTGAATCATGAGTGAACTACGCAAAGTTTAAATTCAAGCGCGCATTTTGCGTAACTCTGCAATAGACATGCGCCTGCGGGCAACGGTTTTTCCAGTTTGGAAAAAGGGGGTGGCAAAGGATGGGGCGCGCTCGAGGGAGACTGTTTTCAACGGCGGGGCGGGGCGGGGCCACTTTTCACGATCGGGAGAGACGGATTCCTCACCTTCTTTTGTTCTTTCCGGCCAATCTGTCATATTGCGTAGTGAATTGGCCTCCTAATTATGCATAATTTAGGTTCACCTCGTTTTAACAAGTGCCTTGCGAAGTGTCTCGGACAGAGGTACGATCGGTAATTAAACGCCCCATAATGTTTCGGGCACGTCTGGAGGAGGATGAACATGGCAACTTCCGCCGAATACGGCTTGGGCGAGTTCGCCTTTCCGCGCGGATGGTTCATGATTGCAGGCTCGGAAGAGGCCACCATCAAGCCGATTCCGCTGCGGTTTTTCGGTCAGGACATGGTGCTGTATCGGGGTGAGACCGGCACGCCGCACCTGGTGGAAGCATACTGCCCGCACATGGGTGCGCACCTGGCGAAGAACACCACCTCCTATATCGTGCGCGATGGCGAGCAGGTTCAGGGCGACTCGATCCGCTGCCCGTTCCACGGCTGGCGCTTCGGCGCTGACGGCAAGTGCGATGACATTCCGTATTCCGAGAAGTTCATCCCCAAGGTTGCCTGCCTGAAGACCTTCCCGATTCAGGAGCGCGCCGGCATCATCTGGATGTGGCACTGCCCGGAAGGTCTGGAGCCGCAGTGGGAGTTGCCGAATTTCGGCGGTCACTGGAACGAGCCGGGCTGGGTTCACTGGAAGATCGACCATATGGGCGATCTGAACTGCCACGGCATTGAGATCGTGGACAACATGGCAGACTACGGCCACTTCGTGCCCATTCACGGCGCGAAGGACTTCACGTACTTCGCCAACGAGTTCAAGGGCCACATCGTTCACCAGTACTACAGCGCGGGTCATCGCACGCTGACCACCAATCCGGAGGATCAGCTGGTGCTCGACACCTGGTACGAGGGGCCGGGCTTCCTGCAATCGGAAATGGGCGGCGCTTACCCGTCGTTCATCATGATTGCGCATACGCCGATCGATGACGGCCGGGTTCGCGCCTGGCACGCGCTGATGGTGAAGGTGCACGACGGCAGCCGCGAAACCACGGATGCCGACCGGGCTGCCGCGTATGAGTATCAGGAAGCCAGCCGTCTTGCATTCGCGCAGGACGTGGAGATCTGGGACAACAAGCGCGACTGCTTCAATCCTCTGGCTCTGCCGCAGGACGGCCCGTACGGCAAGGTCCGCATCTGGTACAAGCAGTTCTACAATCCGCGCGAGCGGGCGGGTGAATTCCAGAAGCGCGTCAATGGTCTGACCGTCACTCTGGACAAGCGCCCTGCTGGCAAGACCTCTGCTGCCGGCTAATTATCTTCTGACCGGGCGGGTTATCGCAAGACGACGGCCCGCCCGGCATTCCATCTCATCGCCACGTTTTTCGAATATAAAATGCCCTGCTCCGTTCGTGGGCCGGGCAGCCGGAAGCGTGCGCCATAATTCCAAAGAAAATCCCGAGGGATCGGGCAACAAATCAATAAAGTGGGAGGTTACAGGTCATGGCTACTGAACGTAAAGTTGCCGTCGTTACCGGCGCAAGCCGTGGAGCAGGGCGGGGCATTGCCATTGCGCTGGGCGAGGCTGGCTGGCGCGTCTACGTTACCGGGCGCACTGTTGCGCCGGGCGTTGCAGCGCTGTCGGGCACCATTGTTGATGCTGCCGAAGCCGTGACCGCTGCGGGCGGCGAGGGCATCGCCGTGCAGGTGGATCATAACAATGAATCCGAGATCAAGGCGCTGTTCGAGCGCGTTGAGCGCGAGAGTGGTCGTCTCGACGTGCTGGTCAACAATGTAACCGCCATTCACGATGATCTGGTGAAGCCGGGTCCGTTCTGGGAAAAGTCCTCTGATCTGGTCAATATCCTGAACGTCGGCCTGCGCTCCCATTATCTGGCGTCCTATTATGCCGCGCCGATCATGGTGAAGCAGGGCAGCGGCCTAATCGGCTTCACCTCGTCGTTCGGTTCGGTGTGCTACATGCACGGCCCGGCCTACGGTGCGCAGAAAGCTGGTATCGACAAGTTCGCTGCCGACATGGGCGTTGATCTGCGCGGCACCGGCGTTGCCGCCGTATCGCTGTGGATGGGGCCGCTGCTGACCGAGCGCAGCAAGCGCACGCTTGCCGAGCATCCCGAGATGTACGAAGGCTTCATGGCGAATGCCGAAACGCCGGAATTCAATGGCCGTGTGTTCCGCGCCATTTCGGAAGATCCGAAGCTGGAAGAGCTGAACGGCCTCACCCTGATCAGCGCTGAAATGGCAGAACGTTACGGCATCACCGAAGCCGGTGGACGCCAGCCGCCGTCCTACCGCGGCATGCTGGGCGAGCCGCGTATTGCCCACCCGGCCATTGTCGTCTGATTTTCCCGATTTCAGGCAAAACAAAAAAAGGGCAGCTCGCGGGCTGCCCTTTTTCCGTTTGCGGCGCTTTTGGCCTCAGGCGGTTTGGCCGCCATCGACCGACAGCGTAATGCCAGTCACGTTGCAGGCATCGGAAGATGCCAGATAAGCAACGGCGCCGCCAATTTCCTCAGGTGCTGAAGGCTTCTTGGTTTTAGGGAACAGGCTGGCGATCTTGCTCATGTCCATCCAGTCGGGAATGGGCGCTTTGTTGTTGAGCGGGGTGTCCACCGCGCCGGGGCAGATGGCGTTCACGCGCACGCCGGTATCGGCGTATTCAACCGCCATCGAGCGGGTCAGGCCCAGCACTCCAGCCTTGCTGGCCGAATAGGCCGGGGCGAACGCCACGCCCTGAAGCCCTGCGGCAGACGCCATGTTGACGATGTTTCCTTTGGTTTTCAGCAGGTGGGGCAGGGCTGCGCGGCTGGTGTGGAAAACCGCATTCAGGTTGATGCTGATGATGCGGTTCCAGGCGTCTGCACTGTAATCGGTCGAGCGGCACCATTGCATGATGCCCGCGTTGTTCACCAGCACGTCGAGCTTGCCCAGTGCCGCAACGCTTTCCGCGACCAGCCGGTCGCAGTCTTCCATCTGGCTTGCATCGAATTTGATCGCCTTGGCCTTCACGCCGTGCGCTGCCGCAATGGCGGCGGCCACGTCTTCTGCGCCAGCAACATTGATGTCGGCCACAATCACATCGGCCCCCTCGGCGGCCATGCGCTCGGCCGTTGCCTTGCCGATGCCCGAAGCCGCCCCGGTCACGATCACCGCTTTGCCTGCAAATCGTTTCACTGTCTTTTCTCCCCTGCGGCGCATTGGCTGCGCCGCCTGTTTTTTTACTGAGTGGTGCCCTCAGGATGCCTGCGGGGCCAATTCCACCAGTTCCAGCATGTGGCCTTCAGGGTCTTTCACGAACGCAACCTTGATGCCGTGCTCTGCAAGATGCCGCGCGGGTCGGTGCAGCGTGCCCCCGGCTGCCAGAACTGCGGTGATCGTTGCATCCACATCCGCAACCGTAAAGCCGAAAATGCCTTCGCCCGGCGTTGGGGCAGGTTGGTTGAGATAGTGAATGACGATCAGGTTGTGGCCGCCGTCATACGCGCCGGTTGAGGAGAGAATGGCCTCGTCCAGCTGAAATTCATTCTCGCCGGTCTGGAAGCGCAGCACGAGCTTGAGGCCCAGCACGTCGCAATAGAACCGCTGGGCAGCATCAACGTCGCGCACCACGATTTTGGTGAAGGAAAAGCTGCTGGAAACCACTGAATTTCTCCGAATAAGTATATACTAACTTTACTTGCGTGCGCGGGTTGTGGGAACCTCTCATTGCTGAGTGAATGGTGAAGAAGCGAAAGAAAGGCCGAGGTGCGATTGAGAGCGCATGCGCGGCAATTTACGGTTTCGCACAGGAGTTGGCATGTCTGATAGCCCCGAGAAAAAGCCCGCTGATGACGTTCGTCTTGCGGATGTGTGGCGCACATTTTGCAGCCAGTTGGCAGAGGCGGGTGATGTTCTGCTGCGCCCGGATGCGCCAGCGACCGCGCTCGATCAGGCGGAGGGGCTGCGCTACCTGAGCCGACTTACGCGCACGGCCCTCAATATGCTGGTGGATTCATCCGATCCCGACTTCCCCCGTATTTTCCAGCTGACAGATGACAAGATCAAAATTGGCGCGGACAACCCGGACAATATCTACCAGCAGGCCGTCGTCAGAGGCGATCGTACTTACCGTATTTGGGGCAAGCGCGGCACGGTTCCGTATCTCAGCATCGGCACCAAGGCCAACCGTTACGCTATTGACGGCACCATGGTCTCAACAGGCGAGATCGAATTTGCGGATATCGAACTGAACCCGGACGGCAGCTTCGAGATCATTGCCAGCGCGACGCCGCAGGCGAGGAACTGGCTGCCGATGGCGGAGGACTCTTCGCTCATCATCATTCGCCAAACCTTTGAGGACAAGGCGACGCAAATACCGGCAGAGGTTCATATCGAATGCATTGGCGGGGCAGAGTATCCGGCCCTGCTCACGCCCGAAGCGATCGAAGAGCAGCTGCTCGGCTCTGCGGCATGGGTGAAGGGCACTGCCAATACCTTTGCGGATTGGTCGGAATGGTTCAAGCAGACCCCGAACCGAATTTACGAGCGGGAGCAGTCTTTCTGGTATCGCGCAGGGGGTGATCCGAAAATCTGGTACGGTCATGCCTATTATGATTTGCAACCGGGCGAGGCCTGGGTGCTGGAGGTGATGCCGCCCAAATGCCGCTTCTGGAATTTCCAGATCGACAACTGGTGGATGGAATCGCTCGATCATGTCAATCACAAGATCTGGATCAACGGCGCGCAGGCCCGGTACGAGCCGGATGGCCGGGTCATTGTGGTGTGCGCAGAAAAAGACCCCGGTTTTGGCAACTGGGTGGATATTGCGGGCCACCGGCAAGGCACGGCGCTATGGCGCTGGGTCGAGGCGGAGGAATTTCCGGTGCCGAGCTGCCGGGTCATCAAGCTGTAAGGCGTGGCATAAGCCTATATAAAAAAAGGAGGGGCCCTTTGAGGCCCCTCCTGCTTTTTAGCCGCTGTCTTTTTGCGGGCAATCAATGCCCCAAAATCTGCCGGGCCTGATCCGCCAGCGTCGGGTTGGCCTTGGTGCGCAGATATTCAATGCGCTCGGCCACCATCGACTCGGTCATCTCCGGCTGGGTCGAGCACCAGAATTTGTTCTCTGCCACCTGTTCCAGAATGACCTTGCAGCCTTCGTCCAGATCCATGCCGTAAGCGGCCATCATGTCATGCATGGCCTTGCGGTGACGGGCAGCGCTGCCCGGCTCGCCAGCACCGGCTTCGGCGTTGAATATGCTGGTCTTGAGCATGCCGGGGATTACGGAGCACACATGGATCGGCAGGTTCGCCAGCTCCATTTCCAGATAGAGGCACTCGTTGAACGACTGGATGGCGTGCTTCGTCACCATATAGGCGGTCTGGGTCGGCATCATGCCGAACGAGCCGACGGAGGCGAGGTTGGCGATCCAGGCTTCCTTGCCGGTTTCGATGATTTTCGGCACGAAGGCGCGCACGCCGTGAATGATGCCGTGGATGTTGATGTTGAGTGTGGCTTCCCAGCGCTCGGTTGGAATTTCCCACGTGTAACCGATGGTCTCGATGCCGGCGTTGTTCACCAGCAGGCGCACCTCGCCGTGGCGGGCGAAGACCTCCTCGGCCAGGCGGTCCAGTTCGGCGGGCTTGGAGACGTCCACCACCATCGCTTCGGCCTTGCCGCCATTTGCGCGGATTTCCTCGGCCACCTTTTCAGCGTTTGCGCCGTTGATGTCGGTGACGACAACCGTCATGCCGAGAGCGCCTGCGCGCCGCGCCAGCCCTGAGCCGATACCCGCGCCAGCGCCGGTAATCACGGCAACGCCGCCTGCGAATTTTTCCTTGTCGAGTGCCATTTGTTTTTCTTCCCCCTGACCGGGGGCATCGCCCCGGCTTTTTATGCTTGATGTCGTTATTTGGCGAACTGACGCTTCAGGAAGGCATTGGCATCGGCCATGGCTTTTTGCGCGCCGGGCAGGAAGCCCACCCACGAGACGAAGCCGTGAATCATGCCCTTGTAACGGTGAATTTCTGTTTCGACGCCTGCGGTCCTCAGCTTTTCGCCGTAATTTTCCGCGTCATCGCGCGAGGGGTCGCATTCCGCCGTGCCCACGAACGCGGGTGCAAGACCCGCATGGCTTTCGGCCCGCATTGGCGAGGCGCGGAAGTCGTGCTGTTCGCGCTCAGGGTCGGTCAGATACTGGCCCCAGAAATACATGGTGTCTTCGCGCCGCAGGATCGGGCCCGTGGCATATTCCTGTGCCGAGGCGGTCTCGACAGAGGGGTAGTTGCATGCGCCATAGAACAGCACCTGTGCGCGCAAGGGCAGCCCCGCATCGCGGGCAAAGATTGCCGAAACTGCGGCCAGCGAGCCGCCCGCGCTGTCACCGGCAACGCCCATGCGCTCCGGATCGCCGCCAAGCGCGCGCGCATTGGCAAACGCCCACTGGGTTGCGGCCCAGGCGTCCTCGATCGCAGCGGGGAAGGGGTTTTCCGGCGCCAGGCGATAGTCAACCGAGATGACGATGCTGTCAGACCCGGCGCTCAGCCCTCGGGCGATCATGTCTTGGGTGTCGAGGTCGCCCACCACCCAGCCGCCGCCGTGAAAATAAACGATGACCGGGTGCGGCCCGGTGCCGACGGGCGTGTAGATGCGAACGGGAAGATCGCCGCCGGGGCCGGGAATGGTCCGATCCTCAACGGAGGCAAGGGTTACGTCCGGGCCGGGAATGGCAATCGAGCTTTCGCGAACTATTCTGCGCAATTCGGCGGCCGGAATGGTGCCGGCTGTCGGGAAATCCGGCGCGTTGGCAAGCATGGCTGCAATGTGCGGATCGAGCTTTGCAGCAATTTGCGGATCAAGAGGCATGGGGCGTCCTGTCTTTATCGGTGAGGATGCGGGAGTGTCCGAGCGAGGCTCAGCCTAGCTCCACCACGGAGAGGATGTGGCTTTCACTGCCGGGGAACACGTAATCGATCTCGATGACCGTGCTCTCGCCGAGCGTTCCGCTGACCAGAAGGTCTGTTTCGATGAACACCTGAAGGCCGTTGCGGCCATAGGCGTAGCGCGTCACGTCGCCGAACACCGGCGAGGCGTCCAGCCGCGCATCAACGGTAGCTTCGCCCGGCATGGGGCGGTTGAGCGTGATCTTCAGGCGGCCCTTCAGCTCCGGGTCGGACTGTGCGCGCTCGCGCAGGTCAAGCACGAGGTTCTCAACGGCCTCCAGCGAGTCCGCCAGAAGGCCGACATGGAAGCTGGCTTCAGGGTCCGCCAGCAGGGCGGCCCGCATGCCGTCAACAGCGGGATGCTGCTCGCTCGTGCCGATTTTCAAGGCGCTGCGCATGGCCTCCAGCAGCTTCTGCTGCGCCTCCGGCACGCATGACAGATAAACAATGCCGTCACCGCGCCCGTAGTGGGCGTTGTCCACCACGAAGCGATAGAAATTGGTGCCATTGGGCAGCTGAAGCAGCTGGGTTTCGAGAAGGCCGATAAGGTTGAGGAGCTTGGCGGCAATCGGTCCGTCTTCCGGTTTGGCGTAATGCAGAGCCAGATGGCCCATGGAGAGGCGATTTGCCGTATGCGTTCCTTGAGTGGCGTGTTGCAACGCAATGTCCCCCTATTATTCTCGCAAGGCACAGCAAATGCGCTGTGGCGGACTGAGAAAAATCTTTTATTGTTTGCCTGAGACTATCTTGCCCGCTTGCGCTCGACAAGAAGTAAGTGGCAACTCACAATCAAACTTCCGGAGGGAGAAAGCCGGATTTTGCGGTGGGGTGTGTGGTTAGGCCCGTATTTCCAATGGGTTTGGCCGAGGCAGGAATGGGGAGAGCCGCCGGGGCTATTCCACGATTTTCACAGATCGTGGCAATACGGGCCCCACGTGACGATAATAAATGGGTTCCGAGATCGCTCTTGACAGGTTGCGTAGAGAACCGATAAAGTTTTTACGCATAAGGCAGCATTCAGGGACTGCTAGCAACAGGAGATAACAATCATGAGCGTTGTCGATACAGCAGTGTCTGCCGCTCACGGTGTGGCGCAGGGTGGAGCGGAGCAGGGTATTCCGTCTCCGGATGTTCTGATCGAGCGCGCTCGTGCAATGATTCCAGCCATCAAGGCCCGTGCCGCGCAAACCGTTGCGCAGCGCAAGGTGCCTGACGAAACCATTGCCGAGCTTCAGGCGGCAGGTCTGTTCCGCATTCTCCAGCCCAAGCGCTGGGGCGGTTATGAAATGCACCCGAACGTGTTCTATGAGGTGCAAAAGCTGCTGGCCGAAGCCTGCATGTCCACCGGCTGGGTGTATGGCGTTGTTGGCGGTCACCCGTACGAGCTGGCGCTGTTCCACAACCAGGCGCAGATCGACGTGTGGGGCGAAGACACCTCCGTGCTGATCTCCTCGTCGTACCAGCCGGTCGGCAAGGTTGAGCGCACCGAGGGTGGCTTCTACCTGTCGGGCCGCTGGGGCTTCTCCTCGGGTTCGGATCACTGCCAGTGGGTTTTGCTCGGCGCCATGATCCCGCCGGAGAAGGAAGGCGATGCGCCCGACATGCGCACCTTCCTCGTGCCGCGCAAGGATTACGTCATCGATGACAAGTGGCACGTGTTCGGTCTTCAGGGCACCGGCTCGCAGGACATCGTTGTCGAGCGCGCGTTCGTGCCGGACTACCGCACCCACAAGGCGGTCGATGGTTTCCTGTGCCGCAATCCGGGCCAGGCCGAGAATGATGCTCCGCTGTTCCGTCTGCCGTGGGCGCAGATCTTCATCCGCCTCGTCTCGACCTCTGCGCTGGGCGCTGCCAAGGGTGCGGCCAAGACCGCGCTGGAAATCGCGCAGAGCCGCGTTTCCACCAACACCGGCAAGGCGTCCAAGGCTGATCCGTTCCTGATGGCGGCCATTGCGCGGGTGATGGCGCAGGTTGACGAAATGGAAGCAACGCTCCGCCGCAACATGGACGACATGCTTGCCTATGGCGAGCGCGGTGAGGATGTGCCGATGGAAAAGCGCACCCTCTATCGCTTCCAGTCGTCGTCTGTCGTGCGTCGCTGCGCGGCGCTGGTGGATGATCTGCTGCCGCTGCTGGGTGGCCGCGCGATCTACATGCACAGCCCGATCATTCAGCCGTGGCTGGATCTGATGGCGGCGCGCGCCCACGTGGCGAACGACCCGAACAACACGGCCGGAGATCTGGTTGGCAGCATGCTGGGTCAGCCGCCGAGCTTCATGTTCCTCTAACAGCCGCTCATCATCAGGTCAGGGGGAGACGCAAATGTCGGAACTTCGTAAAACTGTGCATACCGTTGAAGGCGGTTATGACATCGTCATCAATGAAACCGGTCCGAAAGACGGTGCCGCCGTGGTGTTCATTCACGGCAGCGGTCCCGGCGCATCGGGCCAGTCGAACTTCCGCCAGAATGTCCCGCCGTTTGTGGCCGCGGGCTTCCGCGTTGTCCTGCCTGACCTGATCGGCTACGGCCAATCCTCCAAGCCCGAGGGCATTGACTATACCCTCCAGCTGTTCACCGACACGCTTTATGAAGCGCTGCGCAAGCAGGGCATCGAGAAGGCAACCCTCGTCGGCAACTCGCTGGGCGGCGGCATTGCCCTCCAGATGGCGCTGGATCACCCGGAATTCATCGACCGGCTGATCCTGATGGCTCCGGGCTGCATCGAGGAGCGCGAGGCCTATTTCGCCATGCCGGGCATTGCGGGCATGGTCAGCTCCTTCGGCGGTCCGGATTTCAACGAAGACGAGCAGCGCCGCCTCATCACCAATCTGGTGCATGACCCCATTCACGTCACCGACGCGCTGGTGAAGGAACGCTTTGCCGTTGCCCGCACCCAGCCGAAGGACGTGATCGTGCGGATGCGCACGCCGAACCTCCAGCCGCGCCTTGGCGAGCTGAAAATGCCGATCCTGGTGTTCTGGGGCAGTGCAGAGCGTTTCATGCCGCTCACCGGCATCAATTACTTCCTCGACCAGTGCGAGGATGTGCGCGTCATCACCTTCAACAAGGTGGGCCACTGGGTGCAGGTTGAGCGGGCGGACGAGTTCAACCGCTATTCCGTCGAGTTTCTCCGTGGCTGAGACTGTTCTCAAATCAGCTGAGGCTGGGCTGTCCGATGAACTTCGGGCAGCGTTCAAGGGCGCGATGCGCCGCCTGGCCTCGGGTGTTGCTGTGCTTACGACGCGTGGGGCGAGCGGCCCGCTTGGGCTGACCGCCACCTCGATCACCTCCATGACCGCCGAGCCGCCGACCGTGCTGATCTGCGTCAACCAGTCGGCCTGCATCCACTGTGCGCTGGCGGTCGGTCAGCCGGTTTGCGTCAATCTGCTGGCGCGTGACCAGCAGGACGTCTCTGGCGCGTTCGGCGGCAAGCTGCCGCCGGAGGAGCGTTTCGGCGTCGGCAGCTGGGAGGATGACCACAACGGCATTCCCCGGCTGGCCGATGCGCAGTCCAATATTTCCGGCACCATCGACATGCTGACGCCCTACGGCACCCACAGCATCGTCGTCATCCGCGTTGAAGACGTGCGCCTCACCGGGCCGGTGTCGCCGCTCATTTATCAGGACGGAGGTTATCTGTGACCGATCGCTCCGCTGTGATCGCAAAATACGCCGACGAGCTTTATCAGGCGCTGCGTGCGGGCAAGACCGTGCAGCCGCTGATGGAGCGTGATGCGTCTTTGACCATTGACGACGCCTACGCCATTTCGCTCGGTATTCTCGACCGCCGCCTGGAAGACGGCGAGCGTGTCGTCGGCAAGAAGATCGGCGTCACCTCCAAGGCCGTGCAGGACATGCTGGGCGTGCACCAGCCGGACTTCGGTTTCCTGACCGACCGCATGTTCATTGAGGGCGATATCGACATCAAGGCCAACGGCCTGATCCAGCCGCGCGCGGAAGCCGAGATCGCCTTCATTCTGAAGGACTCGCTGAAGGGTCCGGGCGTCACTGCCGAGCAGGTGATTGCAGCGACCGAGAGCATCGCGCCTTGCTTTGAGATCGTTGATAGCCGCATTCATGACTGGAAGATTGGCATCGTCGATACCGTGTCCGACAACGCGTCGTGCGGCGTCTATGTGCTGGGCGAGGCCCGCGTTGATCCGCGTGCGCATGACCTGCCGTCGCTCCATGTTACCGTCACCAAGAACGGCGAGCCTTTGTCGGAAGGCTACGGCTCGGCGGTGCAGGGCTCGCCGGCCGAGGCCGTTGCGTGGCTTGCCAATACG
>JAEZBH010000084.1 GCA_023427285.1 Pseudomonadota bacterium | reverse complement strand
GTTGCAGGCCGGCGCGCCCTGCACCTTGGCGCCGATCTGGTGAATGGAGCCGGTGGCATCGGCCGTGGCAAGCGAGCCGTCCGCCCGCACCTTGGCCGAGTAGCGGCGCTGCGGGTCGGTGAGCACGCTGCCGGGCTTGAGCAGGCCGGTTTCGATGAGCGCGCCGAAGGGAATGCGCGGCTCCTGCCGCTTGGAGGTCATGGTTGCCGCAGCATCCGGTCCCAGCACTTCCACCTTGTTGATGCGCTCGCGGGCGATTGTAACGTAGCGCTCCTCCCGCTCGATGCCGACGAAGCTGCGGCCCAGCCGCTTGGCAACCGCGCCGGTGGTGCCGGAGCCGAAGAACGGGTCAAGCACGGTGTCGCC
Source organism: Pseudomonadota bacterium (assembly GCA_023427285.1). Classification (GTDB taxonomy): domain Bacteria; phylum Pseudomonadota; class Alphaproteobacteria; order Sphingomonadales; family Sphingomonadaceae; genus Pedomonas. The sequence goes on along the minus strand of JAEZBH010000084.1, from coordinate 3,351 downwards.
CTGGCGGGTGGAGGACAGGATCACCCGATGCAGCAGGCTCTCCGGCTTTTGGGTGGAGTGGGCCTTCTCGCCGTCCACGCGCACGCGCTCCGCGCCCGAGCAGATCGGCAGGTGCCAGTCAGAGCGCATTTGCAGGTCTTCGTTCAGCACCTTCATCGCCTCGTAGTTGAAGGTGTACTTGGCGTTCTGCGACTTGGAGACCCACAGCAGCGTCTCGTGCGCGTTGGTGAAGCGCGTGCCCTTGAAGTTGGGCATGGGGTTGGCCTTGCGCCACACGATGTCGTTCAGGATCCAGTAGCCCAGATCCTGCAACGCCGCGCCGACGCGGTAGATGTTGTGGTAGCTGCCGATCACCCAGAGGGTGCCGTTGTCCTTGAGCACGCGGCGGGCGGCGGCCAGCCACTCACGGGTGAAGCGGTCATACTCTGACATGCTGGAGAACTTGTCCCAGTCGTCGGTGACGGCATCGACCTTGCTGTTGTCAGGACGCAGCAGCTCGCCGCCCAGCTGAAGATTGTACGGCGGGTCAGCAAAAATCATGTCCACCGAGCCTTCCGGCAGGCGGTTCATCATCTCAATGCAGTCGCCCATGAGAATCTGATTGAGCGGCAGCGAATTCATGTGTGGTGACCCTTGACCTGAAACTGCGAAACTTCGGCTGGACAAAACCGAACGGCCAAAGTGATTCGCCGATTCGCAAAGGTCAATGCTTCGATTCGCTGGCGGAATCACAGCGATTCCGCCGAGTCGCACCGAAACGACTCATCGTTGCGACTCGGATACAACTAGTAGAGTCTCGATTCGCTTGGAGACTCAACATGATGGGGGTGTTGCTGAAAAGACTCAGTCGGCAAGTTCTTGCGCGAGCCGTGCTTCAAACGCCTCGCGGACGGGCGAAAACGAGCGCCGATGATGCGCCGTGGGGCCGATTTGCCGCAGTGCGCCGAGGTGTTCGGCAGTGCCGTAACCGGCGTTGCGCTCCCACCCGAAGCCGGGAGTCTCGGCGGCAAGGCGGTCCATGATCCGGTCGCGCGTGACCTTGGCGACGATGCTGGCGGCGGCAATGGAGAGGCATTTGGCATCGCCCTTCACCACCGTCTGGCAGGCAATGGCGAGCTTGGGGGCGCGGTTGCCGTCAATGAGCGCGAAGGCCGGTGCGACGGGCAGGGCCTCCACCGCCCGGCGCATGGCAAGGAACGTGGCTTGCAGGATGTTGATCTCGTCGATCTCGGCAGGGCTGGCCTCGCCGATGCCAACCATGGCCTGTTCCAGAATGGCCTCGAACAGTGCTTCGCGCCTGGAGCGGCTGAGGGTTTTGGAATCATGAATGCCTGCGGGCAGGCGATTTGCATCGAGAATGACGGCAGCGGCAACGACGGGACCTGCCAGCGGCCCGCGTCCTGCTTCATCAATGCCTGCAACCAGTCCGCCGGTGGCGGCGGCATGGGCGTGTTCAAGCTCCAGCGTCGGGGTGATCTTGGCCATAGGGGCTTCATTACAGCCCTTGTCGGCGGGCGCAACAGACTGGAGACGAAAAGGGTGCGGGAGAGCTGGGGCTTAGCTCTCCCGCAGGCAGGGCTACGAAAATCCGGGGCTGGTGAGTGGAGGCCCCGGTTGTTATCCGGCCCGCGAGGGGGCGGACCGGATGCCGGTTCAGGGCAGCGGGGCCTCAGTTCGCCGAGGCGAGGGCCGTTGCGGGCTGCTCCTTGAAAGTCTTGGCGAGCTGTACCTCGTGGTCCGGCGTGCGGGCGATGCCGAAGCCGACCTGCAGGGTAATGTTGCGCGGAGTCTGGGCCTGCGGCAGCGGCGGCAGCTGGTTCAGCTTCTGGACGGCCTTAAGGGCTGCCCGGTCGAGACCCGCATCGCCGGTTGAGCGGGCGATGGAGATGTCCTTGAGCGAGCCGTCCGGCGATACGGTGGCAGAGATGCGGGCGAGGCCCTGCTTGCCATCCCGCAGCGCGAACGCCGGGTAGTGGATCGTTTTGTCGAGCTGGGCTTCAGCGTGGTTTACCCACTCATTGACGGTGACGGGAGCAGCGTTCGGGACTTCTGCTTTGGCATCGGTGGTGGCCAGCATGGTGGCTGCCGTGATGGCCAGGGCGGAAAGGGCGCAGGTGGCGTTCTGGAAGCTGAAGATCGAGGTCAGGGTCATGGCGGTTCTCCGATTGGGCGGTTGCGGCTGGCGGACGGACACTGCGGTTACTGAGGGGTCTGCAACTCTGTTCTGCTTACTGGGTGGCCTTGGCTTCCGGCCTCGTTGTGTTGGTGTGTTAGTTGTGTACAACAGTAGCAGATTAAAACAATAGGAAACGCCAGAACTGTCGATGAAACGTGCTGAATCATCGACGAAATGAGTAAAACGCGGAATTTGAGGTATGTTAGGGTGTGCTGGCAGGTGTGTTATCCCGCTCTGACACCAGACTCAGAACAGGCTGAGTTGCGCTCCTCGCGGCGGGCGGAACTGATTGATCGATAGGGAAAAGTCGTCACGCACCAGGCTGTGGCGGGTGCAGGCGGCGCGGAATCGGGTGCGCAGCATCTGGGCGTAGGCGTTGACGCCGCCTGTCATGCGGCTGCCGAAGGCGGGATCATTGGTGCGCCCATCCCTGCTCTGGCGCAGCAGGGAGAGCACCCGCGCCGCCCGGTCCGGCACGTTGGCGTGCAGCCATTCCTCGAACAAGGCGGCCACCTCCCATGGCAGACGCAGGAGAATGGATGATGCGCCTCGTACCCCGGCCAAGGCTGCGGCCTCGACGATGCGCTCGATCTCATGGTCGGTGAGGCCGGGGATGAGCGGGGAGAGAAACAGGTTCACCGGCACGCCCGCCGCGCTGAGCAGCCGGATGGCCTCCAGCCGACGCTTCGGTGTTGAGGCGCGGGGTTCCAGCGCTCGGGCAAGCCGGTGGTCGAGCGTGGTGACGGAGATGTTGACCGACACCAGTTGACGCTCCGCCAGCCGGGCCAGCAGGTCGATATCGCGCGTCACGCCGAAGTTCTTGGTGGTGATGGTGACCGGATGCCCGGTGCGGTCCATCACCTCCAGCAGGCTGCGGGTGATGGCGTAACGCTTCTCGATGGGTTGGTAGGGATCTGTGTTGGTGCCCATAGCGATGGGCGAGGGAGTGTAGCCGCGCTTGCCCAGCTCCTTCTCCAAGAGGACGGCGGCGTCCGGCTTGGCGAACAGCTTCGTCTCGAAGTCCAGCCCCGGCGAGAGGTCCATGTAGGCGTGGGTGGGCCGGGCGTAGCAGTAGATGCAGCCATGCTCGCATCCCCGGTAGGCGTTGACCGAGCGATCGAACGGCAGGTCCGGGCTCTGGTTGCGGGTGAGGATGGTGCGCGGCGTCTCAAGGG
>JAEZBH010000083.1 GCA_023427285.1 Pseudomonadota bacterium | reverse complement strand
GCGTCCTGGGGTACAAATGGTCGCTGAGGCGCAGGATGCGGTCGGTGTGGCCGACATCGAACCTGCGGCTGGCGGAACCAGCGAGTCCGTGCGCCGCATCGATCAGACGCAACAACAGCCCAATGCCGCCGCGCAGGCTCCGCTTCCGGCCATTGCCGAAGGCAGCTGAAACGCCGAAGGCAGTTGAAACAGCTCTCGCCGGCCAAGCCGGGAGGCTGAGACACCCCATCAGGGCTCCAGTCCGTTGGAGAGCAGGATCTGACGGATGAAGCCCGCGGGGATGGCGTAGGCGATCCCGCTCGGATCAGCGATCACCTTCTCGCGCGTCTTCTTGATGAAGGTGGCATTCAGAATGCCCACCACCTCTCCCGTGTTCGCGGCGTAGAGGGGGCTGCCGCTATGGCCGGGATATGCCACCATATCCAGCTGATAGATCTCGTAGCGCGGCGCGGCGATGAAGGCTGCGTCAAGGAAGCGGCTGTCCGGCTGCGGGCTGATGTTCGGCGGACGGGCCGAGACGATTCCGGTCTGCGTGGCCGGATATAACCCCAGCACCGTGCCGATCGGAAAGCCGGTGATGGCAATGCTCGACCCCTCCGGCAGCAACTCCGGCTCCTCACGCAGCTTGACCGCAGGCAGCGGGTCGCCCGACATCCGCAGCAACGCCAGATCGTGCGCGGGATCTTGCGCCACGATGGTCAGCGTGCGCCGGTCCACCTCACTGCCATTGCGCACCAGCGCGAACAGAGCCTGCTGTTCACCATTGCCCGGTTCCATGCGAATAACATGGGCATTGGTGACGATATGGCGGCCATCTCCCACCACGAACCCCGTTCCGGCCAGATGGGAGGCCAGCGGACGCATCACCCGAAACGTGGTGATGCCCACCACCGAGGGCTGCACCTTGCGCACGGCCTCAACCAGATCGGCGGCTGCGGGCGTTGCGATCAGCGCGCTGCACACAAGTGCCAGCGTCAGCAACAGAGCCCTATGCAGCGCAAGCGCCGCAGGCAGGAAAGGCCGCATCATTCAGACTCCGGCAGCAGCGGGTTGGTTGACCAGATGTTTCAGACTTAGATCGAACATCAGCAACTGCCAGAGCAGGCGGCTGTTATCGCGCAGGCCCTTCACATGATCCTGCGCCGCCTGCTGGATGAACTCCGGATTGAACCATCCCGTCTCGGTCACCATGGCGCTGCTCGCCAGAGACAGGGCCGTCTCGGCCAGCGGCCCACGGAACCAGCGGTCGATCGGCACCACGAAGCCCATCTTGGGCCGGTAGAGCAGATCGTGCGGCACGTAAGGCTCCAGCGCCTTCTTGAACAGCCACTTCCCCTGCCCGTTGCGAATGCGCATGTTCGGCGCAATGCCCGCCGCCCATTCCAGCAACTGGTGATCGAGCAGCGGCTCGCGCGCCTCAAGGCTTACCGCCATGCTGGCGCGGTCCATCTTGGTCAGGATATCGCCCGGCAGCCACACCTTGAGGTCGGCATACTGGGCCTGGCTCAGCGGATCGTTCGCCGGGCCCTTCGCCATCACGTCGCGATAGATATCGCTGGCGCGGTAGCCTTGCAGGGAGCGGCGGAACTCATCGCTGAACAGGCGGCGGCGCTCGTCGTCACGCACCACGGCGATGGAGTTGAAGTAAGCCTCTGCCGTTGACAGGCCGAGGGACTGGAACGTGGTCTTGGCGCGCAGCGGACGCGGCGCCCAGTCCATCTTCGGCCACACCCGGCCAAGGAACCCGAACAGCGAACGGCGCAGCCCCAGCGGCATCATGCCCCGCAGCCGCTCCTCGTTGGCATGGAAGCGGTGACGGCGATAGCCCGCCAGAATCTCGTCTCCGCCGTCGCCTGACAGGGCCACGGTCACGTTCTCTCGCGCCAGTTCGCACACCCGGTAGGTCGGCAGGGCGGACGCATCGGCGAACGGCTCATCATAGGCCAGCGCCAGCCGCTCGATCAGGCTGAAGTCATCGCTGGAGACCACCCGATTGCGGTGGTTGGTGGCGTAGCGCTGCGCCAACCGTTCAGCATAGCCGGACTCGTCATAGCCCGCCGCATCGAAGCCGATGGAGCAGGTGTTGACCGGCTGATCCGACAGCCCCGCCATCATGGCGACGATCGCGCTGGAATCGACCCCGCCCGAGAGAAACGCGCCCAGCGGCACTTCCGAGACGAGGCGAATCTTCACCGCCTCGCGCAGCCGCTCAATCAGCTCCTCGCCCAACTCCTCCGGCGTGCCGGTGTGAGTGTGCTGGAAAGAGATGTCCCAATACTGCTTGGGCTCAGGAATGGAGCGCCCGCGCCGCAGGGTCAGGCTGTGCCCGGCGGGCAGCTTCTTGACGCTGCGTAAAATGGTGCGCGGGTCCGGCACATAGCCGTAAGCGAAGTAGTCCTCCACCGCCTGCTCGTCGATGGTGCGCGGCAAGCCCGGATAAGGCAGCAAAGCCTTCAGCTCGGAGCCGAAGATCACCACGCCGTCCGGCAGAATGCTGTAATGCAGCGGCTTTACGCCCAGACGGTCGCGCGCCAGAAACAGGGTTTCGGTGCGCCGGTCATAGATGGCGAACGCGAACATGCCCCGGAAGTGCTGAAGGCAGGCCTCGCCCCATTCCATCCAGGCGTAAAGGATCACCTCCGTGTCGGAATGGGTGCGGAACTGGTAGCCGCATTCCAGCAGCAGCGCGCGGGTTTCCTGAAAGTTGTAGATCTCGCCGTTATAGCAAACGACGACCTGCTCATCCGCCGTCAGCATGGGCTGCTGCCCGCTGGACAGGTCGATGATCGACAGCCGTCGATGGCCAAGGCCGACACCCGCATCCGTCCACAGTCCGGCCTCGTCCGGCCCGCGATGCGCGATGACATCGGTCATCGTGCGCAGGATATCCTTATCGATGCGGCGCTGTCCCCGCGTGTCAAATATGCCGCTGATGCCACACATGGCGACTACTGCCTTTTCCCGCTATCGCTGAGGATCGTCTGGAGGCTGGCTTCAACCGGCCCCAAACTGTCTGCAAATGCCTGCATCGCATTTGTGGCCCGCACGGTTGCCTCCGAACGCTCTGCGGATACAACGAGCGTCGCTGCCGAGAGGTCCCCGCCCAGCAGTTTGGCTTTCAGCCCCTCGATCTTGGCAACGTAAGGGTTGCCGGTCAGCTTGCCGTTGACCCAATACCATTGCCAGATATCGCGCACCCGGCCCCGGCCATTGATCTGCATGGCCTCGGCCTGCGTCGGTGCGCCGCCAATCACAAGGGTGCCCGGCAGGCTTGCAGCCCAGGTCCAGTTGTCACCCGGCGCAACCGCCGTCTGCCCATAGGCTACCAGTTCAGCGTCATCATGCTGACGACCAAAGGCGGCCACATAGAGGCTCACCGTGCGCTGACCGTCCGTATAGGTCTGGAACAGCTCGGTATCCGCCCCGGCAAAATGCGGCTTCCAGTCAGCGGGTGCGCTTGTTGTCTGCCATCCGGCAACATCGGGCGGGGTCATGGCCGTGTACACCACGTCCGCCGGGCGGTTATCCATCCAGTAGGCCCAGAGCGAGCCGAGCAGCGCAATGCTCAAAACCGCAGGCACCGCAACCCATGCCTGTCGCGCCGTGCCAGCCGCCACGCGGGTCAGGCCCTTGCCTTCCACATCCACCGCCGGATCGTCGATCCAGCGGTCCGAGAACAGGCGGCCGATCAGGAGCACCGCCACCATGACGATAGAGAAGAACACCCAGCCGTAGATGATGTGATCGACGCCGACCGCATATTCGCTGTCGGTCAGATGGGCGATGTAGATGATGCCGAAGGCGCGAAAGCCGTTGGCGATCACCGGCACGATCAGCGAAATGACGAGGATCGCCGCGCGCCGCCACGGGCTCTTGAAGGCGATGTTGGCATAAAGGCTGCCGACCGCCAGCATGGCGATGACGAACCTGACGCCCGAGCACGCCTGCGCCACCTCGAAGTCCCCGGTCGGGATCGAGATGAAGATGCCGTCGTGATAGGTCGGAATCTCCAGCCATTGCAGCAATGCCACGCAGAAGTGGGCGGTGAAGTCCTGCAACACCGGCATGATCTGATCGCCGAACGGCACCAGAAACAGCAGGTACACCAGCGGGAACAGCAGCGTGCGCACCACCGCCACGCCGAGCAGGGTCAAGACGCTCGCCTGAATCATGAAGATGAGGGCGAACTGCTCCACAAAGGCAACGCGGGCCAGATCGCCCACCAGCCACAGCAGCGCCGCCCCGGCCATCGGCACCAGCCCCCACCAGCAGGGGCGCGGGTTGACGCGGGCCAGAATGTCCCGCCGCATCCACACCAGCCAGAGAACGATGGGCAGGATCAGCCAGGCGTGACCGAAGGTTTCGTCATTCTCCCACTTCTCGACCATGGAGATGGCCTCGGCGCGGAAGAGGAACAGCATGGCGGCAACCATCGCCAGCCATGCCAGCACATAGGGTCGCCAGATGGGCGGAAAGCTGACGCGAACCTTTGACGGTTCTGCGCCTTCAGGTTTGGCGTCTGCTGTCGTCTCCAGTGTCACGCCGCGTCTCCTCCGGATGCTCGGCTCAAGGGAACAGCGACAGGGCCGGCCTGTCGCTGGGGCGTCAGGTCAAGCACATCATCAAGCAACGACAGACACCGGTCCCAATCATACCGGTTAAGAACAAGCGCACGGGCCGCACGGCCCATGGCGTCAGCGTGAACAGAATCGCGCGCCAGCGCAACCACTGCATCGGCCATCTGCTGCGCATCCGGCGCGACAAGGAATTCCTCACCCGGCTTTGCTGCAATACCCTGCGCGGCGGCGGGCGTCGTCACCACGGCCTTGGCCATGGCCATGGCTTCCAGCACCTTGTTCTGCACGCCCCGTGCAATCCGCAGCGGCGCAACCGCCATGTCGGCAGCGGCAATGTAGGGCCGCACGTCATCCACGGTGCCGGTCACGGTGATGCCCGGCCGCTTGCCCAGCTTCAGCACCTCAGCCGTGGGCCGCGCGCCAACAATGGTGAAGTGCGCCTTCGGGAACACCCGGCGCACCAGCGGCAGCACCTCATCAGCGAACCACACCACCGAGTCGACGTTGGCCCAGTAATCCATCGCGCCGGTGAACACGAGATTGGGCGCGCCCGGCAGGGTCATCGGCTGGAAGTCGGCGGTCGGCGAGAACTTCTCGTGGTCAACGCCATTGAACAGCGCCCGCACGTCATGAGCGGCAGAACCTGCCACCGCCTTGAAGCTGGCAACCTCTGCATCGGTGACGAACAGGGAGACGTCGGAGCGGTAGGCCGCCGTGCGCTCCAGCCCCAGCACCTTGACCGCCTCGCGCTTGTAGAGCGCCGACATCGGCCACGACTTGCTGTCGGCATACTGCCGCCACTTGTCCGAATCCATGTCCACGAAGTCCATCACCACCCGGCGGCCCGGCTTGATGATCTTGGAGGCGAACGGGAACATGGCAGAGGAATAGAGAAACACGCGCTCAACCGAATAGCGCTGCGCGATGTCCTGCACCCACTGCGTCATGGGCTCGGCGGGATAGTAGCTGGCGGTGATGGATTCGCCATTCAGCAACCCCCGCAGCCCCCGCACCTTGCTGGCCAACGGGCTGATCGGCACGAAACAGCACTCGCCGCCCACAACCTCGCGCAGGAAGTCCTGATGCTTCAGGTCATCGGGATCATCGATGAAGCAGCCCAGATGCACGCGGGCGCGCTCGGCCAGATGCTTGAGGATGTGCCACGAGCGGATCTTGTCTCCCTTGTTCGGCGGATACGGAATCCGGTGGGCGAGAAACAGCACATCCATCGTCACGCCAAACCTCTCGCGATAAAGGGACCAAAGAAGTTGGCAAGCGGCAGGGGCAAACGGCTCCACACCTCCGTCATCACCCGGTACTTGGGGTTGAGCGGGTTAAGGTCCGGCATGGCGTGGCCATCGGCCAGCCGGTACTCATAGACCAGCGGCGTCGGCTCGAAGCCCCAGTTCTTCTTGAAGTCGAATGCCCCGGTGCCGACCTTCGAGCGCCCGAAATCAAAGCTGGTGCAGCCCCGGTTGGCCGCGTGCAGCATCAGCTGCCAGTACATGTGATCGTTGGCGCGCCACTTGCGGGCGTCGAACACGCCGCCGCCGTAGTAGGGCGCAACCTCGCCGTTGTAGTAAAGCGAGAGCACCGATGACAGCGGCTGGCCGTCCTTGCACACGGTCAGCACGTCAGCATCCGGCCCATAGGCGTTGAGAATGGCCTCGAACCACCGCTTCGGGAACACGGGTGTGCCAAGGTTGCGCACACTCTCCGCATAAACGGCGAAGTGCCGGTCGAAATCCTGATCGATGCGCGTTTCCAGATCGAACGTCAGGCTGCGGCGCACCTCGGCCCGCTGCTTGCGCGGAATGGCCTTGAGGTTGTCATCCTCGCTTGCCGCCAGCGGACGGCGGAAGGTGACGTAGGTTTCCGCCTTGGCCGTCCAGTCCGGGCGCAAACGGCTCTGGTTGCGGTATTCCAGCGCCGGAACGCCGAACTTCTGCGCCAGCGCCCACGCCTCTGCGTCCAGCGCCGCGTGGGCGTCGGCATCATCCGCCAGCGGGCCGCCATAGACGGCAAAGGCGTTGGAGACGAGGGATTTGCCGAACAGGGCAGAGCGCACATGCGTCAGCGGCAGCACGCCCACGATCTCCTGTCCGCGCCGGGCGCGTAAGTAAGGCGTGGCATAGCCGTAGGCATCGTTGATGGCCCGCGCCCAGTGCGTCAGGTGAAACGCCGTACCGCCGTCATGTGCGCGCACGAACGCGTTCCACTCCTCAGCGGCGCGGGGCTCTCGAATATCGATCAGATCAACCTGCACCATGCTGCTTACACCGCAATCGGACGAAACACCTGCGCAGAGGCGTCCTGCGGCAGATAGAGAGCATCCATCCGGTCCCACGCGAAATCATCGGTGAGCCGGGCAAGCTTGCCATACATGCGCGAAAGGTTGGTGTAGTGCCGGAAGCGGGAGCGCATCGGCGCACCCGCCACGCGCGGCTGGTCAGGATCGACCTCCCACGGATGGAAGTAGAACACGGCGGGCTGCCGCTCCTCCCGATTGATCTTGCCGATGGCCCAGCGCGCCACCCCATAGGGCAGCAGCCGGAAGAAGCCGCCGCCGAAGGAGAGCGTGCGCCCCGCGACCGGCACGGTGGTGATAGGCACCTCGATCAGGGGCGAATCCGCAATCGGCTGGTAAGCGAAGCGGGGTGCATCCGGCCAGCCGTAGTGATCGTGGCGAATGGGTGCAACGGAGGAGGAATAGGCATAGCCCAGCTCCGCCAGCACATCGAGCGCCCAGGCGTTGGCCTTGCCGATGGAGAAGCTCGGCGCGCGGTAGCCGCGCACGGCAACGCCGCCCGCATCTTCCAGCAGTTTCTTTGAGCGCTCCAGATCCGCCCGGAACTGCGCCGCCGTGAAGCTGGTCACGCGGTCATGCGCATAGCCGTGGGAGGCCAGTTCGTGCCCCTCCTCCACAATACGGCGGATCAGGTGCGGCTGGCGCTCGGCCACCCAGCCCAGCGAGAAGAAGGTCGCCCGAATGCCCTTGTCCGCAAACAGGTCCAGCACGCGCCCGGTGTTCAGCACAACCCGGCTGGCGTAGCCGTCCCAGTCCTCGCGGCGGATGCAGCGCTCGAACGCGCCGACCTGGAAATACTCCTCCACATCCACCGTCATGGCATTGCGCAGCACGCCATCAAGAGCGGGCGCAACGCGGTTAAGTCGCGTATCTTCAGCGGTATCGGTGGAAGCGTTACTGGTCATCGGTTCCTGTCTTCGGATAGGCGTCGGAGGCATTTTCAGCCCACTCGGAGAGAATATCCAGCATCTGCCGGATCGTCCGGTCGTGCTGACGCACATACTGCTCAAGCACTTCAATGCGCCGCAACAGATGCGGGTCCGCTCCGGTCAGGTAGGGG